>NZ_JARVRO010000016.1:0-21549 GCF_030209645.1 Curtobacterium sp. ME-Dv--P-122a | reverse complement strand
TCCCCGGTTCCCCCGATCCCACCAGGTAACCCCGGTTCCCCCCCCCCCCCCGGCACACGCACGCGCGGCCGAGCGACGGGAGGCCCGGCTCGCCCCCGTCTAGCGCGTCGCGGTGGTCGTGCGGTCGCGCCCCGTCAGGTCGACGTGCGTCTCCGGGGTACGGAACCCCCGGCGCGCCAGGACCTGCCGGACGCCGGCGCCCTGCGGCTCGGCGTGCTCGATGACCAGGACTCCCCCGGGCACCAGCAACCGCCAGGCCGTCTCGGCGAGAGCCCGGACGGCGTCGAGGCCGTCCGGCCCGCCGTACAGGGCCATCGCCGGGTCGTGGTCACGGACCTCGGGGTCGATCGGGATCGCGTCGTCCGGCACGTACGGCGGGTTCGACACGACGACGGACACGGTGCCGTCGAGTTCCGGCAGCGCGTCGGCGAGGTCGCCCTCGACGAGCCGGACCGTCCCGCCGTGGGCGTCCACGTTGCGCCGGGTCCAGGGCAGGGCCTCGGCGGACCGCTCGACGGCGTAGACCACGGCGTTCAGCACCTCGGTGTCCATCGCGATCGCGATCGCACCGCTGCCGGAGCCCAGGTCCACGGCGATCGGCTCGGGCACCGCGGTCGCCCGCAGCGCGTCGATGCCGAACTGCACGACGCCCTCGGTCTCCGGACGGGGCACGAACACGCCCGGTCCGACGGCCAGGGTGAGCGCACGGAAGTACGCCTGCCCGGTGATGTGCTGCAGCGGCTCACGGGTGGCACGGCGGGCGACGGCGTGCCGGAAGCGCTCGACGTGCTCCGGGGCGATGCCGCCACCGATCAGCGCACGGGCCTGGACGGCGCCGCGCGAGGTGTCGGTCGCCCATGCGAGCAGCAGCTCTGCGTCGACCCGTGGCGTCGGCACGCCGACGGCGACGAGCGCCGCGGTCGCCTGCTCGAGCAGGCGATCCGCGGCGTACGTGAGGGGCGTGTCGGCGGTGATCCGGGCCTCCAGGCTGGGTGTGCGGTTACGCGTCCTGGTCACCGATGGCGGCCAGACGTGCCTCTTCGTCCGCCTGGATGGCGGACTGGATGACGGGCTCGAGGGCACCGTTCATCACACGGTCGAGGTCGTACGCCTTGTAGCCGGTGCGGTGATCCGCGATCCGGTTCTCCGGGAAGTTGTACGTGCGGATGCGCTCCGAACGGTCCATCCCGCGGATCTGCGACTTGCGCGCGTCCGAGGCGATCGCGTCGAGCTCCTCCTGCTGGCGCGCGAGGATGCGTGCGCGGAGCACGCGCATGCCGGCCTCGCGGTTCTGCAGCTGCGACTTCTCGTTCTGCATCGCCACCGTGATGCCCGTGGGCAGGTGGGTGATGCGGACCGCGGAGTCCGTCGTGTTGACGGACTGCCCGCCGGGGCCGGAGGACCGGTAGACGTCGATCTTGAGGTCGTTCTGGTTGATCTGGACCTCTTCGGGCTCGTCCACCTCGGGGAACACCAGCACACCGGTGGTCGAGGTGTGGATGCGCCCCTGCGACTCGGTCTGCGGCACACGCTGGACGCGGTGCACACCGCCCTCGTACTTCAGGTGCGCCCAGACACCCTGGGACGGATCGGTCGTGTTCGACTTGATCGCGACCTGGACGTCCTTGTAGCCACCCAGGTCGGACTCGGTGCGCTCGAGGAGCTCGACCTTCCAGCCCTTGGTCTCGGCGTAGTGCGAGTACATGCGCAGGAGGTCGGCCGCGAACAGCGCCGATTCCTCGCCGCCCTCGCCGCCCTTGATCTCCATGATGACGTCACGGCCGTCGTCGGGGTCGCGCGGGATGAGCAGCCGGCGGAGACGCTCCTGGCGCTCCGACAGCTGCTCCTCGAGCCCGGGGACCTCGTCCGCGAACGCCGCGTCTTCACGCGCGAGTTCCTGGGCGGCGGCGAGGTCGTCCCCCGCCGCCTGCCAGGCCTCGTACGCGGACTTGATCTGGTTGAGCTCGGCGTACCGCCGGTTCACCTTCTTCGCCCGGGCCGCATCGGCGTGGAGCGCGGGGTCCGACAGCTGCTGTGTCAGGTCCTCGTGTTCCGCCAGCAGCCCCGCTACCGACTCGAACACGCGTTACTCCTGGTGGCCGTTGTGGTGGGCGCCGGTCGAGGGGACCGACTTCTGCACCTGCACCAGGAACTCGACGTTCGACTGCGTCTCCTTGAGGTTCCGCAGCACGATCTCGAGGGCCTGCTGCGGGTCGAGCCCGGCGAGGGCCCGGCGCAGACGCCAGGTGATCTTGACCTCGTCGGCGGAGAGCAGCTGCTCCTCGCGACGGGTACCCGAGGCGTTCACGTCGACGGCGGGGAAGATGCGCTTGTCGGCGAGGTGCCGGTTCAGGCGGAGCTCCATGTTGCCGGTGCCCTTGAACTCCTCGAAGATGACCTCGTCCATCTTGGAGCCGGTCTCGACGAGCGCGGTCGCGAGGATGGTCAGCGAGCCGCCGTCCTCGATGTTGCGCGCGGCACCGAAGAAGCGCTTCGGCGGGTACAGCGCCGCCGAGTCGACGCCACCGGAGAGCACGCGGCCCGACGGCGGGGTCGACAGGTTGTACGCACGACCCAGGCGGGTGATCGAGTCGAGCAGCAGCACGACGTCGTGGCCCAGCTCCACCAGGCGCTTCGCACGCTCGATGGCGAGCTCGGCGACGGTGGTGTGGTCCTCGGCGGGACGGTCGAAGGTCGAGGCGATGACCTCACCCTTCACCGTGCGCTGCATGTCGGTGACCTCTTCGGGCCGCTCGTCGACGAGGACGACCATCAGGTGCGCCTCGGGGTTGTTCTTGGCGACGGCGTTCGCGATGGCCTGCAGCACGACGGTCTTGCCGGCCTTCGGCGGGGACACGATGAGACCGCGCTGGCCCTTGCCGATCGGCGACACGAGGTCGATGATGCGGGTCGACAGCTTGCCCGGCTCCGTCTCGAGGCGCAGGCGCTCGTTCGGGTACAGCGGGGTGAGGTCGTTGAAGTCGACGCGGGCCGCGGCCTCGTCGGCGGACTGGCCGTTGATCGACTCGACGGCCACGAGCGCGTTGTACTTCTGGCGGCTCTGCTGCTCGCCGTCACGCGGCTGCTTGATCGAACCGACGACGGCGTCGCCCTTGCGCAGGTGGTACTTCTTCACCTGGCCGAGGGAGACGTAGACGTCGCTCGGGCCCGGCAGGTAGCCGGTGGTGCGGACGAAGGCGTAGTTGTCGAGGACGTCGAGGATGCCCGCGATCGGGATCAGGACGTCGTCCTCGGTGACCTCGGGCTCGAAGTCGTCGTTCTGGCCGCCACGGCCGCGCTTGCGGTCGCGCTGGCGACGGCTGCGGCCGCTCTCGGCCTCGTCGGCGTGCTGTTGCTGCTGCTGCTTCTGCTGGCCGCTGGTCTGCTGCTTCTGCTGACCGGCGTTCTGCTGCTGCTTCTGGTCGGCCTTGTCGTCCTGCTTGGCCTCGGCCTGCTTCGGCTGGTCGTTCTGCTTCTGGCCGCCGTTCTGCTGGCCGTTCTGCTGCTCGCCGCCGTTCTGCTTCTGCTGGCCGCCGTTCTGCTGGTCGGCACCGTTCTGCTTCTGCTGGCCGGCGTTCTGGCCGCCGTTCTGCTGGTCGGCGCCGTTCTGCTGGTCGCCGTTCTCGGCGTTCTGGCCACGGCCACGACCGCGACCACGGCTGCGACGACCGCGACGCGAGCCACCCTCGCCCTGCTCGGAGTTCTGGTCGCCCTGGTCGTTCTGGTCGCCGGACTCGTTCTGGTCCTGGTCGGCCTGCACGGCGGACGTCGGCGCCTGCTGGCCCTGCTGGGCCGCCTGGCTCGGCTGCTCGGCCTCGGCGGGTGCCGACGCCTGCTGGCCCTGGTCGGCGGCGCGCTGCTCGGTGCCGCGCTGCTCGGCGTTCCGCTGGCCACGGCCACGGCGCTGGGAGCCGGACTGCGCGGCTTCCTGGGCGTCCTTCTCGGCGCGGACCTGGTCGAGCCCGGCGAGGAGGTCCTCGGTGCCGGTCTGGCCGTGGTTGGTGTGCTCGGCGGCCGAGGTCGGCGCGGCGTTCACGGTGCCGCCGGACGATGCGCGGCGCGAACGACGGGCACGGCTCGGGGCTGCCGACTCGGCGGGTGCCTCGGGGTCGGCGACGGGTGCCTCGGCAGCGGGCTGTGCGGGGGTCTCGGCGGGCTCCGGCAGGGTCGGCTGCTCGGTCGCGGCCGGCTCGGCAGGGGTCTCGGCGACGACGGCGGCAGCCGGGGCGGCCGGCGTCTCGTCGACGGGACGCTTGTCCTCGATGGAGGCGATCAGGTCGCCCTTGCGGAGCTTGGAGAGCCCGGTGATGCCGAGCGAGGAGGCGATGCGCTGGAGTTCCGGGAGACGGAGGGCACGCAGGTCGCTGGGGATCTCCACCTGGGCGGAGTTGTTGTCGGTCAAGGTCGGTGTTTCCTTTCGAACCGCAGAACGCGGAGAGTTTCCACCGTCCCGGATGCAGGGTGAGCATCGACCGCCGTTCAGACGACGGATCGGGATTCGGTGATCAGAAAGAGATGCACACTCGCGCACCGGACCCTGCGACGTCGCAGGAGCTGTCCTGAGGACGAGCGATCCGTACGGTTACGCGGGTTCGGCTTCGAGCGCCGAGTGCGCTGCCACTGTAGCACCACCGAGATCGACGGCCAGCATGAGCGGCCGCCAGTCGGATTCGGCGTGTCGCTGCACCAGTTCGGCGGCGGTCAGGCGCTGTGCCGGGTCGCTGCCGAGGACGAGCAGGCTCGGCCCGGCGCCGGAGACCACCGCGGCGAGGCCGTGCTGTCGGAGCAACCGGATCAGTGCGTCGGTCTCGGGCATGGCGCTGGCGCGGTACGCCTGGTGCAGACGGTCCTCGGTCGCGGCGAGCAGCAGCTCGGGGCTCTGGATGAGCGCCGCCACGAGCAGCGCCGAGCGGGAGACGTTGAACGCGGCGTCGGCGTGCGGGACCTGCTCGGGCTGCAGGGAGCGCGCGAGCTTGGTCGAGAGCGTCGAGGTCGGCACGAACACCACCGGGGCGACACCGCGGTGCACCAGGAGCCGCTTGTAGGCCGGGCCCTCGGCGGTCATCCACGCGATCGTCAGCCCGCCGAAGAGTGCCGGCGCGACGTTGTCCGGGTGGCCCTCCATCTCGGTGGCCAGCGTCAGGAGCGTCGAGGCGTCGAGGTCGACGATGCCCTCGAGGAGCCCCCGGGCCGCCATCAGCCCGGCGACGATCGCCGCGGCGGAGGAACCGAGGCCGCGGCCGTGCGGGATCGCGTTCGTGGCGTGCAGCTCGAGACCGGGCTGGTCGACACCGGCGTGCTCCAGGCCCCGGCGGACCGCACGGACGACGAGGTTCGTGTCGTCGGTGGCGACCTCGCCGGCACCGACGCCCTCGACCGTGACGGTCGCGCCGGGTTCGGAGCGGACCCGCACCACGACCTCGTCGTAGAGCGAGAGCGCGAGGCCGAGCGAGTCGAAGCCCGGGCCGAGGTTCGCCGACGTGGCCGGCACCCGGACGCGGACCGCCGATCCGGTCGGCAGCGCACGGACCGCCCGTCCGGCCGGTACAGCACTGCGGGCGGTCATGCCCTCACCCGGTCCGGACGAGCGGTCGGAGATCACTGCTCGCTGACCAGACCGAGCACGTCGGCGATCGACTTCGTGTCGACCGGCACGCTCGTCGGGGTGACCTCGCCGCCGTCCGGCGTGCGGAGGGCCCACTGCGGGTCCTTCAGGCCGTGGCCCGTGACCGTGATGACGACCTTCGCGCCCTTCGGCACGACACCGGCGTCGGCACGCTCGAGCAGCCCGGCGACACCGATGGCGGACGCGGGCTCGACGAAGACGCCGACCTCGGCCGACAGGATGCGGTGTGCCGCGAGGATGGCCTCGTCGGTGATGGCACCGAAGTAGCCGTCGGTCTCCTCCCGCGCCTCGAGCGCGAACTGCCACGAGGCCGGGTTGCCGATGCGGATCGCCGAGGCGATGGTGTCGGGGTGCCGGACGACCTCGCCGTGCACGATCGGGGCGGAACCGGCGGCCTGGAACCCGAACATGCGGGGCAGCTTGGTGCTGCGGCCGGCGGCGACGTCCTCGCGGTAGCCGCGCGAGTACGCGGTGTAGTTGCCAGCGTTGCCGACGGGCAGGAAGTGGAAGTCCGGTGCGTCACCGAGGACGTCGACGACCTCGAACGCGGCGGTCTTCTGCCCCTCGATGCGGTCGTTGTTGACGGAGTTGACGAGGTGCACCGGGTAGTTCGCCGCCAGGTCGCGGGCGATGTCGAGGCAATCGTCGAAGTTGCCCTGCACCTGCAGCAGCTGGGCGTCGTGGGCAACAGCCTGGCTGAGCTTGCCCATGGCGATCTTGCCCTCGGGCACGAGCACCGCGGCGGTGATGCCGGCGTGCGTCGCGTACGCGGCGGCCGAGGCGCTGGTGTTGCCGGTCGAGGCGCAGATGACGGCCTTCGCGCCGTGCTCGACGGCCTTCGAGATCGCCATCGTCATGCCGCGGTCCTTGAACGAACCCGTCGGGTTCATGCCCTCGAACTTCACGTAGACCTCGGCGCCGGTGCGCTCGGAGAGCCGACGAGCCGGGATGAGCGGCGTGCCGCCCTCACCGAGCGTGACGATGGGCGTCGCCTCGGTCACGTCGAGTCGGTCGGCGTACTCGCGCAGGACTCCCTGCCACTGGTGGGCCATCAGGCTTCTCTCTCTGTCCGGTGGGGTGGATCTGGTGGTGGTGCGGCTCGGTGGGCCGGCTGGTCGGGCTGGAGGCCCGTGGTCGCGTCAGCGACCGACGACGCGCAGGACGCTGGTGACGTCCAGGACGACGTCCTCGCCGCGGAGGGCGACGACGGTGTCCGCCAGGTCGGCCTCACGCGCCAGGTGGGTGCCGATGACGAGCGTCGCGGTCCCCTCGGCTGCGCCGGTGGTGGTCTGCTCGACCGTCTCGACGCTGACGCCGTGCTTCGCAAGCACGCCGGCGACCGTCGACAGCACGCCGGGGGCGTCCGTGACGTGCAGGGTGATCTGGTAGCTCGTGCGGACCGTGCCGATCGGGAACACCGGCAGCTCGGACTGCGTCGACTCGGCGACACCCGGGCCGCCGATGACGTGCCGACGGGCCGCGGAGACCAGGTCGCCGAGGACCGCCGAGGCCGTCTCGACACCACCGGCACCCGCGCCGTAGAACATCAGGTCGCCGGCGGCCTCGGCCTCGACGAACACGGCGTTCTTCGCACCGTGCACGCTCGCGAGCGGGTGCGACTCGGGCACGAGGGCCGGGTAGACGCGGGCGCTGACGCCCTCGCGGCCGTCCTCGTCGGTCAGCCGCTCGGCGGTCGCCAGGATCTTCACGACGTAGCCGGCCTTGCGGGCGGCGCGGACCTGGTCGATCGTGACGTGGGTGATGCCCTCGCGGTGCACGGCGGCGAGCGGCACCGAGGTGTGGAACGCCAGCGAGGCCAGGATCGCGGCCTTCTGTGCGGCGTCGTAGCCCTCGACGTCGGCGGTCGGGTCGGCCTCGGCGTACCCGAGCTCCGTGGCGGTGGCCAGGGCGTCCTCGAAGGTGGAGCCCTTGCGGTCCATCAGGTCGAGGATGAAGTTCGTGGTGCCGTTGACGATGCCCATGATCCGGACGATGCGGTCACCCGCGAGCGAGTCGTGCAGCGGACGGATGATCGGGATCGCCCCGGCCACGGCGGCCTCGTAGTAGAGCTGCGCGCCGACCTGCTCGGCCGCGGCGAAGAGCTCCGGGCCGTGGGTCGCGAGCAGCGCCTTGTTGCCGGTGACGACGTCCGCGCCCGACTGCAGGGCCTGGAGCACGAGGGTGCGCGCCGGCTCGATGCCGCCGATGAGCTCGACGACGATGTCCGCGCCGAGGATGAGCGATGCCGCGTCCGTGGTGAAGAGCTCCGCCGGCAGGTCGACGTCGCGCTGCGCGTCCACGTCGCGCACGGCGATCCCGACCAGCTCCAGCCCGGCACCGGCGCGCGAGGCCAGCTCGTCGCCGTGCTCGAGGAGCAGTCGCGCGACCTGGGAACCGACCGAGCCGGCCCCGAGCAGCGCGACACGGACGTTGCGGTATTCGATCATCTGGTAGCGGTTCCTGTCGGTGGGGGTGCGCCCTGCGGGGTGGGCGGACCCGGTCGGGTCGGGGGTCAGCGGCCGGTGCCGTCGGCGGGCACGGCGGCGACCCCGGTGTCACGGGCGAGGAGGTCGTCGATCGTCTCGCCCCGCACGAGGATACGGGCTGTGCCGTCCGCGACGGCGACGACCGGCGGGCGGCCCACGTGGTTGTAGTTGCTCGACAGCGCCCAGCAGTAGGCCCCGGTGGCCGCGACGGCGAGCAGGTCACCGCGCTGCACGTCGCCGGGCAGGTACTCGTCGTTGACCACGACGTCGCCGCTCTCGCAGTGCTTGCCGACGACGCGGCTCAGCACCGCCGGGGCGTCCGAGGTGCGGGCGAGCCGGGCCGTGTAGTCGGCGCCGTACAGGGCGGGACGGATGTTGTCGCTCATCCCGCCGTCGACCGAGACGTACGTGCGGGTCGCGCTGCCGCCGTCCTCGGTCTCGAGCGTGACGGGCTTGATCGTGCCGACGCGGTAGAGCGTCACCCCGGGCGGGCCGATGATGTAGCGGCCCGGCTCGACGGCGATGTCCGGCACCGGGATGCCGCGCTCGGCGCAGGCCTCGCCGATGATCGTGGCCAGCGCCTCGGCGACGTCCTCGGGGGCGAAGGCCGAGTCGGCCTCGGTGTAGTCGATGCCCCAGCCGCCGCCGAGGTTCAGCTCGGGCACCGGCCCGGAGGCCACGAGCGTCGCGTGCACGTCCATGAGGCGACGTGCGGCCTCGCGGAAGCCGGCGTCGTCGAAGATCTGTGAACCGATGTGCGAGTGCAGCCCGACGAAGGCGAGCGAGGGCTCGGCGCGGACGGCTGCCGCGGCCTCGACGGCCTCGGACAGCGGGATGCCGAACTTCTGGTCCTCGCGGGCGGTCGCCAGGTACTCGTGGGTGGACGCGTGCACACCGGTGTTGATCCGGATGCGCACACGCTGCACGACCCCGGCGTCGGCGGCGGCACGGGCGACGCGCTGCACCTCTTCGTGGCTGTCGAGCACGACCGTGCCGATGCCGACCTCGACCGCGCGGGCGATCTCGGCGTCGGACTTGTCGTTGCCGTGGAAGCCGAGCCGGCCGGGGTCGATGCCGCCGGCCAGGGCGACCGCGAGCTCACCGGCGGTGCAGACGTCCACGCGCAGGTCGGCCTCGGACATCCACGCGACGACCTGCGTCGTCAGGAAGGCCTTGCCGGCGTAGTAGACGTGCGCGTGGCTGCCGATGCGCTCGAACGCCTCGGCGAACGCGTTCCGCACGCGGACGGCACGGGACTGGACGTCCCGCTCGTCGACGACGTACAGGGGCGTGCCGAACTGCGCGACCAGGTCCGTCGCGCTGATGCCGCCGATCGCCAGGGTGCCGTCGTCGGTCCGCGTCGCGGACGCGGGCCAGATGCGGTCCACCAGTTCGGAGGCGTCCGTCGGGAACCGCAGCCGCGGCGGTGCAAGGGGGTTCTCGCTCACGGGACCCGATCCTACCGACGCGAGCCGTTCCTCCAGGCCGCGTTACGCACCCGTCCGCTCAGCCGCAGCTGCCGACCGTCCGCAGGCCGTCCTCGTTGAGCGGCAGCGCGTCCGCGGTGATCCGGACCGTCGCGTCCGACCTCGACACGTCGAGCGAGCGCACCCGCAGCGCCTCGGGCAGGAACTGCGCGGTGCAGACCTGCACCGGGACGCCGGTGACGCCCGGGATCGAGTCGACCTTGAGGCCGAGGTCGGAGTTCGTGATCCGGACGCTCTCCGGGGTGATCGAGATGCCGCGGCCGTCGTCCTGCGCGACGACGGCGCCCTTCGCCGCGTAGGTGATGTCGTAGCCGAGCACCGATGACGACCCCGTCAGTTCCACACCACCGTCGACCAGGTTCAGCCGGTCGAACAGCGGGCTGTACTTCGCCAGGTCCTTGACGCTCGACGACGCCAGCGTGACCGTGCCGTCGACGTCGCGGACGTCACCCTTGCCGTCCACCGGGACGTCCTGCGCGGTGACGTCGGCGGCGAGGGGGATGCCGTCGACCGTGAGCTTCGCCGAGGAGATCTCGACGCGGTCGAGCGTGCCGCTGATGAGCTGCGGGATGACGATGCCCTCGGCGTGGGCGTCGACCTGGCCGGTCGTGCCGTCGGGCAGCGACTGCTCGACCTGCTGGGCGATGATCCGGTCGACGACGCCGCGCAGCACGAACTCGGCGATCACGACGAGGGCGGCGAGCACGACGACGACCACGAGCAGGACGACGGGCCAGCGGCGGCGCGTGGTGGGGCGTTCGGTGGCTGCGGGCATGCGTCCCACCCTGCCAGCCCGTCCCGGCAGCCTGCCTGGAGGCCCGGTGCGCGTCCGGCGCAGCGGCTTGCTGTGACACCGTGGAACGGACACCGCACCGCGGATCTCCGCGGTGCTGTGTCCGGAACCTGGTTCCGGGGCGACGGGGCGACCGCTACATGCGGGACGGAGCCGACACGCCGAGCAGGCCGAGGCCGTTGCGGACGACCTGGCCGGTGGCGTCGTTCAGCCACAGGCGCGTGCGGTGCAGGTCGCTCACGGGCTCGTCACCGAGGGGCGTGACACGGCAGGAGTCGTACCAGCGGTGGTACAGGCCGGCCAGCTGCTCGATGTACCGCGCGATGCGGTGCGGCTCGCGCAGTTCGGCGGCGTGCCGGACCACCCGCGGGTACTCGGCGAGGGCTCCGAGGAGCGCGCTCTCCGACTCGTGGGTCAGCAGCGAGGCGTCGAACACGGACCGGTCGACCCCGGCCGCCGCGGCGTTCCGGGCCACCGACTGCGTGCGGGCGTGGGCGTACTGCACGTAGAAGACGGGGTTGTCGTTCGTGCGCTTCGTGAGCAGGTCGAGGTCGATGTCGATCGCGGTGTCGCTGGCGAAGCGGACCAGGGCGTACCGACCGGCGTCGACACCCACGGCGTCGACGAGGTCCTCCATCGTGACGATCGTCCCGGCGCGCTTCGACATGCGCATCGGCTCGCCGTCCTTGAGCAGGTTGACCATCTGCCCGATCAGGATCTCGAGGTTCTTACCCGGCTCGTCCCCGAACGCGGCGCACATCGCCATCATCCGGCCGACGTAGCCGTGGTGGTCGGCGCCGAGCATGATCAGGTTCCGCTCGAACCCGCGCTCGCGCTTGTCGAGGTAGTACGCCAGGTCGCCGGCGATGTACGCGGGCTCGCCGTCCGACTTGATGACGACGCGGTCGCGGTCGTCGCCGAAGTCGGTCGTGCGGAGCCACTCGGCACCCTCGGCCTCGTACATCACGCCGGCCGACCGCAGTCGGGCGATCGCACGCTCGACGGCCTTCGACTCGTGCAGGGCGTTCTCGTGGAAGTAGACGTCGAAGTCGACGCCGAAGTCGTGCAGTGACGACTTGATGTCGGCGAACATGAAGTCGACGCCCTCGCGGCGGAAGAGCTCCTGCGCCTCGTCGCGCGGCAGGTCGCGGACGTCGATGCCCGGCTCGAGGGTCGCGATGACCCGTGCCGCGATCTCGGCGATGTAGGCGCCGCCGTAGCCGTCCTCGGGCGTGGGCTCACCGAGTGCGCTGGCGACGAGGGAGCGGGCGAAGCGGTCGATCTGCGCGCCGTGGTCGTTGAAGTAGTACTCACGGGTGACGAGTCCGCCCTGCGCCTGGAACACGCGGGCCAGGCTGTCGCCGACCGCGGCCCAGCGGACGCCGCCCATGTGGATCGGGCCGGTGGGGTTGGCGGAGACGAACTCCAGGTTGATCCGGACGCCGTCGTACAGGTCGCCGGTGCCGAAGGACTCGCCGCCGTCCACGATGGTGCGCGCGATCTCGCCAGCGGCGGCCGCCTCGAGCGTGATGTTGATGAAGCCGGGGCCGGCGACGTCGACGGAGTCCACACCGTCGAGCTCGGTCAGCTCACCGGCGATCTCGGTCGCGAGCTCGCGCGGGTTCGTGCCGAGCCGCTTCGCGAGCTGCATGGCGGCGTTCGAGGCCCAGTCGCCGTGGGCGCGGTTCTTCGGACGCTCGAGCACCACGTGGGACTCCTCGATCGTCACGGTCTCGGACGCGCCTCGGCGCTCGACGATCCCGGTCAGGATCGACAGGTACGCGGCGGAGAGTTCGGCAGGAGTCACGAGGACCGATCCTACCGGGACGCCCAGGTCCGCACCGGTCGATGCAGCATCATGTCGGGATGACCCCCCGCAGCCGTGCCCGGGCGCTCACCGTCGCCACCCTCACCACCGCAGCAGCCGTCGTGCTCGCCGGGTGCTCGGGCGGCGGGGACAGCACTCCGTCGGCCAGCGCGACCCCGGCGGGCAAGCCGGTGTCGCAGACCTGCGCGGAGCTCCTTCCGACGAGCGCACTGTCGGTGTACGGGCAGACCTTCGAGCTCGACGACTCCTTCACCCCGGCGAAGGGCTCCCCCGCCGCGACCATCGCGAAGCAGCAGGGTCGCGTGTGCCGGTTCGTCAGCACCGACGCGGACGCCACGGCGATCACGCTCGCGGTCGCCGACCTGCCTGAGAAGTCGCTCACGAACCTGAAGGACGCCCTGTACGAGCGGGGCGGGTCCGTCCCCACCTACCGCGTGGAGGGCTACTTCGCCCTGAGCGGCGACGTCGGCCGCGCGGACGCCTTCGCCGACCCGTACTGGATCACCGCGCAGTCGACGCTGTTCACCGAGCCGGGTGGGGCGCAGCCCGTCGTCGATGCGGTGCGGGCCGCGCTGCAGCCATCCGCGTCGGCGACGGCGACGCCCGCGGGCTGACGCGACGGTGCCGGCACGGTGCCGGTCCGCCGCCTGGTGCGAGGTTGCGCACGTGGTGCGCGCTTGCAGCGCCGCACGGAACACGGGACGTCGCACGGGATCGCGACGGACGCACCGTGCGGACGGGAGGCCCGTGGCGGGCCCGCACCGCGCCTCCCGGCCGGCGGCGGCCGCGCACCGTGCCGTGTCCGCCGTCCGGTGCGAGGTTGCGTGCGTGGTGCGCGCTTGCAGCGCTGCACAGAACGCGGAACCTCGCACCGGATCGCGACGCTCGCACGGTGCCGGGTCCGCCATCTGGTGCGAGCTTCCGTGCGTGGTGCGCGCCTGCAACGCGGCACGGAACACGGAACCTCGCACGGGATCGCGACGGACGCACCGTGCGGACGGGAGGCCCGTGGCGGGCCCGCACCGTGCCTCCCGGCCGGCGGCGGACACGCACGGTGCCGGGTCCGCCGTCCGGGACGAGATTGCGCGCGTGGTGCGCGCTTGCAGCGCCGCACGGAACACGAAACCTCGCACCGGATCGCGACGCTCGCACCGTGCCGGGTCCGCCGTCCGGTACGAGATTGCGCGCGTGGTGCGCGCTTGCAGCGCCGCACGGGACACGGAACCTCGCACGGGATCGCGACGGACGCACCGTGCGGACGGGAGGGCCGTGGCGGGCCCGCACCGCGCCTCCCGGCCGTGCCGACGGCACGTCCACGGCGCGACACGCGCTGTCCAGGACCACCCGCCGGACCTGCTACGGTTGTTGACACCCCTTGGCCCCCATAGCTCAGGGGATAGAGCACTGCCCTCCGGAGGCAGGGGCGGAGGTTCGAATCCTCCTGGGGGCACAGTCACATTTCCCCCGTTGAGACTCCTCCGGGTTCGTCGGTCAGCGCTTCTCGGCGCGGATGCCGAAGAGGTTCCCGAAGGGATCGAGCAGCTGGCAGAGCCGCTCTCCCGTGAACACCGTCTTCGGCCCCCGGTGCGCGACGGCACCGTTGGCGACCCAGTCCTCGACGACGGCGTCCACGTCGGCCACCGTCCAGTACGGCACCGTGCCGGACGGCCCCGGCGTGTTGAGTTCGTCGGTGCGGTGCAGCGTGAGTCGGACGCCGTCGATGTCGAACGCGACGAGTGCGCCACCACGCACGACCGGTTCGCGGCGGAGCCTGGCCGCGTACCAGGCGACCGCGGCGTCGAGGTCGTCGACGAACAGGAAGACGTTGCCGACCGGGCCGATCGGGAGCGGTGCTGTGGAGTCGTCGTGCACGGGGGTCCTCCTTCGTCGCGCGCCGCTCAGCGGTGCTCGACCCCGAGCGTCTGCGCGAGGAACGCGAGCGATCCGGGCAGCGCATGGTCGGTGTAGCCCTCGGCGTGCCGGAGACCGGGGATCAACTGCAGCGTGTTCGGGACGCCGACCGCGGCGAGCGCCGACTGCAGGGCGATCGGGTCCGACCGCGGGACCCACTCCTCCAGCGAGTTGGCGAGGTAGACGGGGCCCGTCGACGCCGTCACGTGCTCGATCGTGGACGCCGCGGCGAGCGCCGACCGGTCGCCGCCGACCTCCTGCAGGATCACCCAGCGGAGGAACGGGTCGTCCCGCCCGGTCTGGTCGATGTCGGCGCTGCGCATCGCGTCGAGGTCCTGCGTCGTCGGCGCCGCGGAGACCGTGCCGTCGGTCGCGCGGATGATCTCGGCGAGGCCGAAGATCCCGGACCAGCTCACGGAGGGACGGCCGGTCGCGATGCCGCCCTCGACGGCGAGGTTCCCCCCGGCGGACCCGCCGAAGAAGGCGACCTTGCTCCGGTCGAAGGGGATGTCGGACTGCAGCGCCCACTCGTGGGCGGTGAGCACGTCGTCCCTGCTCGCGGGGAACACGTCCGTCGGTGCCAGGCGGTAGTTCGGGACGAAGACCGTGTACCCGGCCTCGACGAGTCGGGCGGACAGGCTGGCTTCCTTGGACTTGTCCCCGCGGAACCAGCCGCCACCGTGCACGAGCACGACGGCGCCGGTGCTCGGGGGCGATCCGGGGGCCGGACGGTGGACGTCGAGGACCAGGGCGTCGTGCTGGTCCGAGTACCGCACGTCGCGGTCGATGTGGGGAGGTGGCTGGGTGGGCATCGGTGACGACCTTCCTCGGGTTCCCGACGCCGCGACCGGCGGCGGTTCGTGGACTCCGATTCTCATCGAGGGTGTCACGGGGCGATTGGGTCGGATGACTCGATGCGGGTCGGTTCCGGGGCGACGAGCCGTACAACCGGGTCCGGGTCGAGGTCGGGGTCGGCCCGGTAGCGTTCCGGCATGACGATGACGTTCCCGGTGCCCGGAGTCCACGCGCTGCGGGGCGGACCCGTGCTCCGGTGGGGTGTGATCGGCCCCGGGGAGATCGCGAACGACTTCACCGCGACGCTGCACGCGAACTCCGACCAGCGCGTCGTCGCCGTGGGGTCCCGCTCCCCCGAGCGTGCCGCGGCCTTCGCCGCCCGCCACGGCGTGCCCGGTGTGCACGGGTCGTACGAGGCCCTCGTGGCGGACCCGTCCGTCGACGTGGTCTACGTCGCCTCGCCGCACCCGCAGCACCTCGGGCACGCGATGCTCGCGATCGCCGCCGGCAAGCACGTGCTCGTCGAGAAGCCGATGACGACCTCGGCGGCGGACACGCGCACCCTCGCTGACGCCGCACGGGCCGCGGGCGTCCTCGCGATGGAGGCGATGTGGACCCGGTACCTGCCGGGCACGACCGTCGTCGCCCGTCTGCTCGCGGACGGAGTCCTCGGCGACGTCCGGCTCGCGACGGTCGACGTCGGGTGGCCGCACGACCCGGACCCGGCGGACCGGATGTTCGATCCCGCAGCAGGTGGGGGTGCCCTCCTCGACGCCGGTGTGTACGGGCACTGGTTCGCACGGTTCGCCACCGGCGCCCCGGTGACCAGCAGCACGACGGGGGCGGTCTCGGATCGCGGGGTGGACCTCCAGTCCGTCACGGTGTCGACGGCGGAGGGTGGCGCGCAGTCGGTGGTGACCACGTCGATGACGGCGTGGACGCCGGGGCTGGCGGTGATCGCCGGGAGCCGGGCCACGGTCCGGTACACCGACCACTTCGTGTTCCCGGCGTCGTTCGCGGTGCACCACCGGGGTGGGGAGGACCACTGGGCGGAGCCGACGGGGCTGCGGGGGCGTCAGGGACTCGTGTGGCAGGCGGCGGCACTCGCGCAGTACGTGGCGGAGGGTCGCACGGAGTCCCCGGTGCACTCACTGGACGACTCGGTGGGGATCGCGACGGCGCTCGACGCGGCCCGTGCGGCGCTCGGACAGTCCGGTGCGGCACTCGGACCGACCGGTGCGGCACCGTCTGTTCCCGAGCAGGACACCTCGACCCTCTAGGATCACGGGCCGGTCGTCCCGCACGCGACCGGGAAGAGGCCTCGATGACCATCGGCACCGGGAACGCGCAGCTCGAACTCGCCCGCGGCGGCGACGCACCCGCCCCACGGACCCTGTTCGACGTCCTGGCGGCGACCGCGGCGACCCACCCGGACGCGACCGCGCTCGAGGACCCCGCCGGCAGCGTCGACTACACCGCCCTGCTCGACCTCGTGCGCGCGCAGGCCGACGACCTGGCACGCCGGGGTGTCCGACGGGGCGACCGGGTCGGGGTACGCATCCCCTCCGGTGGGCGTGACCTGTACCTGTCGATCCTCGCCGTGCTCGCCGCCGGAGCGGCCTACGTGCCGGTCGACGCGGACGACCCCGAGGAGCGCGCCACCCTGGTGTTCGGCGAGGCCGGTGTCGTCGGGGTGATCGGCGCGGGCGGTGTCCTGCGCGACCGCGACGGCACGGAGCTGCCGGTGACGGACCCTGCGGCGAGCGCCGAACTCCCCCGTGAGACCGACGACGCGTGGATCATCTTCACGTCCGGGTCGACCGGGGTGCCGAAGGGTGTGGCGGTCACCCACCGCAGTGCAGCGGCGTTCGTGGACGCCGAGGCGCGGATGTTCCTGCAGGCGGCGCCGATCGGTCCGGGTGACCGGGTGCTGGCGGGGCTGAGCGTGGCGTTCGACGCGTCGTGCGAGGAGATGTGGTTGGCGTGGGGGCACGGCGCCGCGTTGGTGCCGGCACCCCGGTCGTTGGTGCGGACGGGGGTGGACCTCGGGCCGTGGCTCATCGCGCACACGATCACGGTGGTGTCGACGGTGCCGACGCTCGCGGCGTTGTGGCCGGACGATGCGCTCGAGCAGGTGCGGCTGGTGATCTTCGGTGGAGAGGCGTGCCCGCCGGAGCTGGCGGCGCGCATCGCGAGTCGTGACCGTGAGGTGTGGAACACGTACGGGCCGACCGAGGCGACGGTGGTGGCGTGCGGGTCCTTGCTGGACGGGAGCCAGCCGATCCGGATCGGGTTGCCGCTGGACGGGTGGGACCTGGCCGTGGTGGACGGTGCCGGGCAGCGGGTGGAGCCGGGCGGCGTCGGGGAGCTCGTGATCGGTGGCGTCGGGCTGGGGCGGTACCTGGACCCGGCGAAGGACGCGGAGAAGTACGCGCCGTTCCCGGAGCTCGGGTGGGAGCGGGCGTACCGGAGCGGGGACCTGGTGCGGTACGAGCCCGAGGGGCTGGTGTTCCAGGGGCGTGCGGACGACCAGGTGAAGCTCGGCGGCCGGCGGATCGAACTCGGGGAGATCGATGCGGCGCTGCAGGCCCTGGACGACGTGGCGGGTGGGGCCGCGGTGGTGCAGCGGACCCCGGCGGGCAACCAGGTGCTGGTCGGGTACGTGGCTCCGGCGGCCGGGGCGACGGTGGACGTGGCTGCGGCGAACGCCCGGTTGCGGCAGGAGCTGCCGGCGGCGCTGGTGCCGTTGGTGGCCGTGGTGGAGTCGCTGCCGACGCGGACGTCGGGCAAGGTCGACCGTGCGGCGCTGCCGTGGCCGTTGCCCGGTGCCTCGGACGCAGCGATGCTGCCGGACACGGTGGCGTGGATCGCCGAGCGGTGGGCGGCGATCCTGGGGGTGCCGGTGGCGAGCGTCGACGACGACTTCTTCGCGCACGGCGGTGGGTCGCTGACGGCGGCGCAGCTGGTGTCGGCCATCCGGGAGCGGTTCCCGACGACGACGGTGGCGGACGTCTACGACCACCCGCGGATCGGGGCGTTGGCGGCGGCGCTGGACGAGTCCGGCCCGGTCGAGGCGTCGTCGCGCGACGTCACGCCGGTGCCTCCGGCGACGGGGCTGCTGATGACCCTGCTCGGGCTGCCGGTGCAGGTGCTCCGGGGGTTGCGGGTGCTGACGTGGACGGCCCTGGTGGCCGCGGTGCTGCACGCGACGACGCTGCCGTTCCTGCCGGTGCTGCCCTGGCCGGTGCTGGTGCTGGCGCTCCTGGTGTTCGTGACGCCGATCGGCAAGATGGCGCTGACGGTGGTGCTCGCGCGGCTGCTGCTCGCCGGGGTCCGGCCGGGGTCGTACCCCCGTGGCGGCTCGGTGCACCTGCGGGTCTGGCTGGCCGAGCGCATCGCCGAGGCGGTCGACGGCCCCTCGACGGCCGGCGCCCCGTGGATCAGCTACTACGCCCGGGCCCTCGGCGCGCGGATCGGCAGGGACGTCGACCTGCACACGCTGCCGCCGGTGACCGGGATGCTCACGATCGGCAAGCGTGCCTCGATCGAGCCCGAGGTCGACCTGGCCGGGCACTGGCTCGACGGCGACGTGTTCCACCTGGGGCACGTCCGCATCGACGAGGACGCCGTGGTGCGCAGCCGGACGACGCTGCTGCCCGGGGCGCACGTCGGCGCGGGTGCCGAGATCACCGCGGGTTCCGCCGTCGGCGGCCCCGTGCCGGCCGGCGAACGCTGGGCAGGGGCACCTGCGGAGCGCACCGGGTCGGCTCGTGACGACCGGGAGGCCCGCCCCGCGACCCGACGACGCTGGCTGCTCGCGTACGGGGCCGGGTCCCTGGCCGTGGCCGGGTTGCCGGTGGTCGGTGTCGCGGTCGGACTGCTGGTCGCCCTCGCCCTGGTCGGGCGGGCGTCGACCCTGGACGACGCGGTGCTCCGTGCGCTGCTGACGGTCCCCCTGGCGACGGTCGTCGCCGGTGCCGTGTACGCGCTGCTGGTGGTGGTCGCGGTGCGGCTGCTCGGCATCGGCCTGCACGAGGGACGGCACCCGGTGCGCTCCCGGATCGGCTGGCAGGTGTGGTCGACCGAGCGGGTGCTCGACGCGGCGCGCACCCTGCTGTTCCCGCTGTACGCCTCGCTCGTGACGCCGGTGTGGCTGCGACTGCTCGGCGCCCGCGTCGGGCGGGACACCGAGATCTCGACGGTGCTGCTCATCCCGGCGTTGACGCAGATCGCGTCGGGGGCGTTCCTGGCCGACGACACGATGGTGGCGACGTACGAGCTCGGCGGCGGTCGGGTGCGGATCGGTCGCTCGAAGGTCGGCCGTCGGGCGTTCCTCGGCAACAGCGGCATGACGGGGGCCGGACGCTCGGTGCCGCGCGAGGCCCTGGTGGCGGTGCTGTCCGCGGTGCCGAAGAAGGCCAAGCGCGGGTCGTCGTGGCTCGGATCGCCCCCGGTGCGGCTACGACGAGCGGCGACGGAGTTCGACGAGGCGCGCACGTTCCGCCCGTCCAGGCGGCTCAAGGTCGCCCGCGGCTGCTGGGAGCTGCTGCGCCTGGTCGCCCCGATGGTCTCCGCCGCCATCGCGCTCGGCGTGGCCGGAGCCCTGCTGGCGCTCTGGTCGGCCGTCGGGATCGGGTGGACGGTGCTGCTCGCCGGACCGGTGCTCATCGCCGCCGGTGCCGTCGCCGCCGTGGTGTCGACGATCGCGAAGTGGGCGTTCGTCGGTCGGATCACCGCCCGGGAACACCCGCTGTGGTCGTCGTTCGTGTGGCGCAACGAAGTGCAGGACACCTTCGTCGAGACCGTCGCGCGCCCCTGGTTCGCCGAGCAAGCCACCGGCACCCCCGCGCTGGCCGTCTGGCTGCGGAGCCTCGGTGCGACGATCGGCCGCGGCACCTGGCTCGAGACGTACTGGCTGCCCGAGGCCGACCTGGTCACCATCGGCTCCGGCGCCTCGGTGGCACGCGGGACGGTCGTGCAGACGCACCTGTTCCACGACCGCGTGATGCAGCTCGACACCGTCCGGATCGACGCGGGTGCAACGCTCGGGCCGCACAGCGTGGTCCTGCCGGCGGCCGGCATCGGTGCCGGTGCGACCGTCGGGCCGTCCTCGCTCGTGATGCGGGGCGAGCAGGTGCCGACGGGCTCCCGCTGGTCCGGCAACCCGATCGCTCCGTGGACATCGGCAGCACCCTCGGTGACCGCCCCACCGGCGCCATGAGGTTGACTGTCCCCGTGCCCTCCGATCCCGCCGCAGACCCGTACACCCCGCACAGCGGCGACCGACGGTGGAGCGCCGAGCACTACGAGCTCCGTCTCGACTACCGCGTCGCCACGAACCGCCTGGACGGCACCGCCACGATCACCGCGCGCGCCCTCGAGCCGCTCGACAAGGTCGTGATCGACCTGCACGGGCTCACGGTCGACCGGGTCGACGTCGACGGACGCCGGGCCAAGAAGGTCTCGACCGCGACGCACAAGGTGACGGTCACCCCGGCCGACCCCATCGCCGCCGACACCGTGTTCAGCGTGCACCTGCGGTACCGCGGCACCCCGCACCCCGTCCGGAGCGCGTGGGGGCAGCTCGGCTGGGAAGAACTGTCCGACGGCGTCATCGTCGCCGCCCAGCCCACTGGAGCGCCGTCGTGGTTCCCGTGCAACGACCGCCCCGACGACAAGGCCACGTACCGGATCGAGATCGCGGCCGAGGCGGCGTACGACGTCCTGACGAACGGGGAGCTGCTCGCCAAGGAGCGCGACCGCGTCGGCACCCGCTGGACCTACGCCACCACCGAGCCGATGGCGACCTACCTGGCGACCGTGCAGATCGGCCGGTACCGCACCACGAAGCTGCGCACGAGCGGGGTCCCCGTCACGCTGCACCACCCCGCCGACCTCGCCGCCGCCGCGAAGACCGACTTCGGCCAGGTGCCGGAGATGCTCGCGCTGTTCGGTGACCGGTTCGGCCCGTACCCGTTCGCGGCGTACGGCGTCGTGGTGACCGACGACGACCTGGAGATCCCGCTCGAGGCCCACGGCCTGGCGGTGTTCGGCCGGAACCACGTCGACGGCGAGCACGGCACCGACCGCCTCATCGCCCACGAGCTCGCCCACCAGTGGTTCGGCAACTCCGTCACGGTCACCCGGTGGCAGGACATCTGGCTGCACGAGGGGTTCGCCTGCTACGCCGAGTGGCTCTGGTCCGAGGACCGCGGCGACGACACCGCCGACCAACTGGCCGAGCGGTACCGGCAGGGACTGCTCGAGCAGCCGGAGGACCTGGTGATCGGTGACCCGGGCGCGAAGGACATGTTCGACGACCGCGTCTACAAGCGCGGCGCCCTCGCCCTGCACGCCGTCCGCCGCACGTTCGGCGACGACGCCTTCTTCACCGGGCTGCGGAGCATCACCGAGCGGCACCGGCACGGATCCGTGACCGTGCCCGACGTGCTCCGTGCGTTCGCGGACACCGCCGGCCGTCCCGTCGCGGACGTCGGTGCGGTGACCGGGCCCTGGGTCGACGAGGCGTCCGTGCCGGCACTGCCCGCTGGCTAGCAGGCTCCGCCAGCGCGTCGGTCAGCAGGCTCCCCCGCCGCGTCGGTCAGCAGGCTCCCCCGCCGCGT
>NZ_JARVRO010000017.1:0-34482 GCF_030209645.1 Curtobacterium sp. ME-Dv--P-122a | reverse complement strand
GATGTGCGGCTGGTGAGCGCTCCGGGTGTTTCCCGGTCGTTGCAGGTGATTCGGCGTCGTCCGCCAGTCGGATTGGAACGAGTTCTCCGGTTTGCCACCCCTAGGCTCGGGTCATGCGGGGAACGACGATCCGACCGACCACGGAGGACGACTGGGAGTCCGTGCGGGCACTGCGGCTGGAGATGCTCCGGGACACCCCGAAGGCGTACGGGGAGCGGCTCGCCGACGCGGAGCGCATGCAGGAGCGTGACTGGCGCCGACGCGGCCGCCGTGAGCACGACGTCGGCGGGACCACCCTCGCCGCCATCGACGCCGACGGCCGGTGGGTCGGGACGATGGGCGTGTTCGTACCCGGCCCCCGGGTCGGGCCGCTCCTGGTCGGCGTCTACGTCGCACCGTCGCACCGGGGTCGTCCCGCCGGTGTCGCCGATGCGCTGCTCGACGAGATCGAGGTGTGGGCGGCTGCACACGGGTCGGCACTGCGGCTGCACGTGCACGCGGGGAACACGCGTGCGCAGGCCTTCTACGCTCGACGTGGCTACGAGCCGACGGGGGCGACCGAGGCGTACGTGCTCGATCCGAGCGAACTCGAGCTCGAGATGATCCGGCAGCTGCGGGGATCGCTGTGACCGGCGGGGCGGCCGGAGCTGCCGGAGCTGCCGGGCCCGCCGTGCGGTGGCTACTGTCCGACGTGGGCGGCGTCCTCGAGCTCGTCGACGACGCCGCCTGGCCCGGACGCTTCCGGGCGCGGTGGGCCGAGCGGCTCGGGATGACGACGGACGACTTCTCCGCACGCCTCGCTGCGGCCGACCTGCCCGACGCCTCCCGTCAGACCGGCGTCGTCGACCGGTACTGGGGTGCGATCGGGGCAGCGCTCGAACTCGGGGCCGATCAGCTCGCCGTCATGCGGGCCGACTTCTGGGATGCGTACTGCGGAACCCTGAACCAGCCGTTGTACGACTTCCTCGCCGGACTCCGGGGCACGATCGGCCTGGCGATCCTGTCGAACTCCGGCGACGGTGCCCGAGAGGAAGAGGAGCGACGCTTCCGGTTCTCGGCGGTGTTCGACCCGATCTGCTACTCCCACGAGATCGGCGTGAACAAGCCCGATCCCGAGGCGTTCCGGATCACGCTCGAGCGCCTCGGGGCGGATCCGGAGGAGGTGTTCTTCGTGGATGACGTGCCCGAGAACATCGAGGCCGCACGTGCGCTCGGCATCGGGGCGCACCTGCACGTCGACACCGACGAGACGATCCGGGTGCTCGATGCGGTCGTGCGGGGGAGCAGCCGAGAGTGACCGTCGGCATCGTGTTCTTCGACGTCGACGGAACCCTCGTCAGCCCCGGTTCCAGCAGCAGCTTCCTTGCCGCCCGGCTCGGGCACCAGGACATGCTCGACGACGCAGAAGCCCGCTATGCCGACGGCGATCTCACCAACCAGCAGGTCAGTGAGGTCGACGCACTCGCGTGGCGTGGCACGTCCGTCGCGACGGTCGACCGGTGGCTCGACGACCTGCCGGTGTTGCCCGGAACCGAGACCGTCGTCGCGTGGTGCCGTGCCCACGACGTCGAACCCGTGCTCGCGTCGCTCGCGTGGCAGCCCGTGACCCGTTCCCTCGCGCGGCGGTTCGGTTTCGTCCCGAACGGCGGGCCCCGAGTCGGCGAGCACGGCGGCGTCCACGACGGCACCGTCGCCGAGCACTTCGACGAGTTCGACAAACGGGACCGGGCGCTCGCGATCGCTCGCGACCTCGGTGTGCCGATCGAACACTGCTGCGCCATCGGCGACAGCCGCTCGGACATCCCGCTCTTCCAGGCGCTCCCCAGTGCGTTGGCGCTCAATGCGAGTCCGGCGGCACGTGCGGCCGCGAGTGACGCGATCGACGCGGACGACCTCTCGCGCATCATTCCCTGGCTCGACCGCTGGCTCCGGGATCTCGCCTGATCGATTGGCTCCGAGCCCGATGCGGCATGATCGGTCCGTGCCTGATGTGAACCCGACCGCCGCGTACCGTGCCGCCCGCGACCAGCTCCTCGCCGCGGACTCTCCCGAAGCAGCGCGCGCCGGGTTCCGCTGGCCGGACGTCGGGGACACGTTCAACTGGGCCACCGACTGGTTCGACGTCATCGCGACCGACAACAGCCGCACCGCGCTCTGGATCGTCGAGGAGGACGGTCGTGAGCAGCGGCTCAGCTACGCCGAGATGGCCGCACGGTCCGATCGGCTCGCCGCGCGTCTGCACGGCTTCGGCGTCCAGCAGGGCGACAACGTCCTCGTCATGCTCGGCAACCAGCTCGAGCTCTGGGAGACCATGCTCGCCGTGATCAAGCTCGGTGCGGTCATCCTGCCGACCTCGACGATGCTCGACACCGCTGACCTGCAGGACCGCGTCGACCGGGGCTCGGTGGCGCACGTCGTCACGAACCGGAGCGAGACGCACAAGTACGACGACGTCCGCGGGTCCTTCACACGCATCGTCATCGGCGGTCCCGCTGACGGGTGGACGGAGTACCCGAGCGACCTGGGTGAGCCCGCTCCCGCTGATGAGGTCCGCCCCCACGTCGTCACGCGCACGACCGACCCGTGCCTGGTCTACTTCACGTCCGGCACGACGTCGAAGCCGAAGATGGTCGTGCACACCCAGACGTCGTACCCGGTCGGGCACCTCAGCACGATGTACTGGCTCGGCGTCCGACCCGGCGACGTGCACCTGACGATCAGCTCGCCCGGGTGGGGCAAGCACGCCTGGAGCTGCTTCTTCGCGCCGTGGATCGCGGAGGCCACCGTGTTCATCCACAACACCGCGCGCTTCGACCCCGCCGCACTCCTCGCGCAGCTCGAGCAGGCCGAGGTCAACACGTTCTGCGCGCCGCCGACCGCGTGGCGGATGATGCTGCAGTCCGACCTCGGCGCGAAGCCGCGCGCGCTCCGTGAGCTCATCTCGGCCGGCGAGCCGCTCAACCCCGAGGTCATCGGCCGGGTCGAGGCAGCGTGGGGGCTCACCATCCGCGACGGCTACGGGCAGACCGAGACGACGGCGATCATCGGAAACGCCCCGGGCGCCGCCGTGACACCCGGCGCGATGGGCACGCCGCTCCCCGGCGTGACCGTGACGCTGCTCGACCCCGTGACCGGCGAACCGGGCGACGAGGGCGAGGTCTGCCTCGACCTCACCGAGCGGCCCGTCAACCTGATGGCCGAGTACCTCGGTGACCCCGACCGCACCGCCTCGTCGATGCGCGACGGTTTCTTCCACACCGGCGACATCGCCGTCCGCGACGCCGACGGCGAGCTGACGTTCATCGGCCGCACCGACGACGTCTTCAAGTCCTCGGACTACAAGGTGTCGCCGTTCGAGGTGGAGAGCGCCCTGCTGCGGCACCCGGCCGTGGCCGAGAGCGCGGTCGTCCCGGCACCCGACGACGCCCGTCTCAACGTCGTCAAGGCGTACGTCACGTTGGCCACCGGATGGGAGGCGTCGGCCGACACCGCCAGGCAGGTCCTGGAGTACGCACGCACGGCTCTCCCCGCCTACGCGCGCGTCCGCCGGGTCGAGTTCGCGGAGCTCCCGAAGACCATCTCGGGCAAGATCCGCCGCGTGGAGCTCCGGGAGCGCGAGGAACAGTCGGTGACCAACGGCACGCGCGCCGAGGCAGAGTGGCGCGACGACGAGTTCCCCGGCCTCCGCGCACCCCGCCCGCAGGCCGGGCCCGCTGCCGGCTGACGGTCGGGGAGACCACACATGGTCGTCGTGCTGCGCCCGTGGTCGCTCGACGACGCGGCTGCGCTCTTCGTCGCCAGCCGGTCGAACCCGGACCTCGCGACGCAGTTCCCGGACGTCGGGCTCGATGACGAGGAGCAGGCCCGCGCGCACATCAGGGGCGCCCTGCGGTTCGACGAGCAGGCGAAGAACTGGGCGATCGTGGAGGACGGAGTCGCGGTCGGCAACGTCGGACTCGCGGCGATCGAGTTCCGGCACGCCACGGCCTGGGCGCACTACTGGCTGGCGGCCGATGCTCGCGGCCGTGGGCTCGCCACTCGTGCGTTGACGAGTGCGTCGACCTGGGCGTTCGACGCCGGGCTCTTCCGCCTCGAACTCGGACACCGCTCGAACAACCCCGCGTCGTGTCGAGTCGCCACGACCGCCGGGTTCCGCGCGGAAGGCGTCGAACGGCAGAAGCTCCGGTACGGCTCGGAGCGGTTCGACGTCGAGACGCACGCCCGGCTGGCGACCGATCCGGTGCCGGACCTGCCGGCGTTCGAGGTCTGGGCGACGTCCTGACGGCTGCCCCGGTCAGTCCTAGGCTCGGCACGTGGAACTGATCAAGGACGTCTCGCGCGGCGACTGGTTGCTGGCCCGGGCCGGCTCGTTCGCCACGTTCGGCGGCGTCGCGGGCACCGGGTTCGAGGCGTACGCCCGGATCCTGCACCCGCTCCGAGCGGATCGCGAAGACCGTACGACCGTGGATGAGTACGACGAGCACCCGGTCCTCGAATCGGCCGAGTGGCGCTGGGCCGACGTCGCCGAGCGCACCCGTCGGACGATCGACCCGCTCGTGTCGTGGCAGACGCTCAGCGGTCGGGACGACGAGTCGGACCTGCCCTTCGAGGACGGCTGGGTCGTCCATCCACCCGAAGAAGGCTGGTACGAGCCGACGCAGCTCGCCGCACTCACCGAGCTCCTCGCCGAGGCGACGTCGACCCCGGTCGACCTGGTCGGGGCGATCTGGGACGGATGGGGGGACCTGAACGCGTCGACGTTGGGCTTCGGGTGGCAGGGGAACGGCGAGCCGACGGCGGCCGAGCGCGTGGAGATGCAGGCGCACATGGCCCGGGCCCAGGCGCAGCACCGGCGGGAGCAGGCTGCGCTCCGGGAGTCGCTCGCGGGTCCGCGCTTCCTGTGGCCGGCCCGCGAGTGCTTCCTGCTCTCCATGTCCCTGCCGCAGCTCAGCGACCCGTCCTGGACGGACGACGCCCGCGTGGGCACGTACGTCGATGTCGGGCACACCCCGCAGATGCTCTGGCCCGAGGGGCACGAGTGGGTGCTCGCCACCGAGATCGACTGGGACTCGACGGTCGTCGCAGGCTCACGGTCACTCGTCGACGCGGTCCTCGCCGACGCCCGGTTCGAGGCGTACGAGGTCGACGCAGACGCTTCCCCCTCCTCGTGAGGGCCCGAACAGGAGCGACGCAGCCCGGCCGAGCCGGTATCGTCGAGCGGTGATCAGGTCCATCCGTCGCGGCGAACGGCCCGCCGTGTCCGACGCCGGTCCCCAGCGGCAGCTCACCGACCGCGCGACGCCGGAACTGTGGGGAGCGCTCGTCGGGAGTGCCGTCGCCCTGCCCGGCGTCGAAGAGGGGCACAGCCAGGTGTCGCCGGCGTCGTCACGCGCGTTGTTCCTGCGCGATCAGCACGACCACGTCGTCCCGTGGACGTCACTGGCGCCGGACGGACGACTCGAGCCCGTGCACCTGCACGGCGTCGAGGACACCTCCGTCCACCTCTGCCTCCCGGTCGCACGTGGAGCCGAACTGACCGAGCTCGGCTGGGCGATCCCGCACCAGTACGAGGACCACGGAACCGAGTTCATGGTCTACGGCCCGCGCGACGCCGAGGAACTCGCGGTCGTGCTGTCGATCATCGAGGAGAGCCTTGCGTTCGCTCGCGACCCTCGGGATGAGCGTCCGGCCCACCAACCTGCGTGAGCGCTGCGCGCCGGCCTTTCGCCTCCAGCGACACCTCGCGGCCGGCAGCACGCGTGAACTGTCGCCCAGCGCGAAAACCCGCGCGACGCCGGCCCCGCGGCCCACGCGCCCCCGCGCCCCCGCCCCCGCGCCCCCGCGCCCCCGCCCCCGCGTCACCCTGTGGGAGCACACATCTCCCCCCAACGGCGGACGCGGCACCGACGGCCCCTCCCGTAGCGTCGAGGCCGTGATCGAAGTCAGCCATCTCACCAAACAGTACGGTCCGAAGACCGCCGTGGACGACGTCTCCTTCGTCGTGCGTCCCGGCAGTGTGACCGGCTTCCTCGGGCCCAACGGCGCCGGGAAGTCCACCACGATGCGCATGATCATGGGGCTCGACCGGCCCACGTCGGGCACAGCCACCGTGAACGGCCAGCCCTACACGAGCTTCCGCGACCCGCTCCGGCAGGTCGGCGCCCTGCTCGAGGCGAAGGCCGTGCACTCGGGCCGCAGCGCCTACAACCACCTGCTCTCGCTCGCGGCGACCCACGGCATCCCGAAGTCCCGCGTGCACGAGGTCATCGACATGACCGGCCTCGACTCCGTCGCGAAGAAGCGCGTCGGCGGGTTCTCGCTCGGCATGGGGCAGCGCCTGGGAATCGCTGCCGCACTGCTCGGTGACCCGAAGACCCTGATCCTCGACGAGCCGGTCAACGGCCTCGACCCCGACGGTGTCGTGTGGGTGCGTCAGCTCGCTCGCCGCATGGCCGCCGACGGCCGCACGGTGTTCCTCTCCAGCCACCTGATGAGCGAGATGGCGCAGACCGCCGATCGCGTGGTCGTGCTCGGCCGGGGCAAGGTCCTCGCCGACGCCCCGATCGCCGAGTTCGTCGCCGGTGGCGGCGCCGCTGCCGCCGTCAGCCGTGTCATCGTCCGGACGCCGGACCCGAACGGTTTGTTCACCGCGATCGGCCCGAACGCCGCGGTCACCCAGCGCGAGGACGGCTCGTTCCTCGTCGTCGGGCCCGACGCACCGACGGTCGGCAACATCGCCGCACAGGCAGGCGTCCCCCTGCACGAACTCACCCCGACCGGCGCGAGCCTGGAGGAGGCCTACATGGCCCTCACCCGCGACGACGTCGAGTACCGATCGGAGGGCACCCGATGAGCGCCACCACCTCGCCCACCACGCCGTCGACCCGGATGTCCGGCTCGACCCGCCTGTCGTTCCCGCACCTGGTGCGGAGCGAGTGGATCAAGCTGCGCAGCATCCGGTCCACGTTCTGGTGCTACGCGATCCTGGTCGTCCTCACGATCGGCATGGCCGCGCTGATCGGGGCGAACACGAACAGCGGCGGACAGGAGCTGCCGACGGACCTCGCCAACGGCACCTTCGTGAACGCCAACGCCGTGGGCGTCCTGCTCTCGTCGCTCGTCGTCGGCGTGCTCGGCGTGCTCATCATCACCGGTGAGTACGGCACGGGCCAGGTCCGCTCGACGTTCACCGCCGACCCGCGGCGCACCGGCGTGATCCTGGCGAAGGCCACCGTCCTCGCCATCGCGACCTTCGTCGTCAGCGCCGTCGCCACCTGGATCGGCGTCCTCATCTCGCTCCCGCTGCTGGCCGGCAACGGTGTCGAGCCGGAGCTCGGTGACCCGTCGGTGTTCCTGCCGATCCTCGGTTCGTCGGTCTTCCTGACCCTGCTGGCGCTCCTCGCGTACGGCATCGGTCTGCTCGTCCGGTCGAGCGCCGGCGGCATCGCGATCACGCTCGGCCTCCTGCTGGTCGTTCCGGGGGTGCTCGCACTCATGAGCGGACTGATGAAGGTCGACTGGCCGATGGACATCGCGGCGTTCCTGCCCGACTCGGCCGGCGGCCAGCTCTACGCCTACTCGTACGACGGCGCGAGCACGGTCGACAACAGCGGGGTCGTGCTGAACGGCTGGGGCGGCTTCGGCGTCCTCGCCGCCGAGGTGCTCGTCGTGGGTGGCCTCGCCCTGACGCTCGCGCGCCGGCGCGACGTCTGACGCGTCCACCCCACGGCCGGGAGGTGCGGTGCCAGCCGGCACCGCACCTCCCGTCGTTCCGCGGTGCGAGTCCAGGGCCTCACTAGGCTCACAGCGTGCGTTCCGTCCCCGCCCTGCTCCTACCCGCGATCGCGGGTGTGCTCCTGCTGGCCGGCTGCGCCGGGCCGCCGCCCGTCGACGAGGCAGCGCTGTCTGCCTGGGAGAAGCGGCAGCGAGCAGTCGAGTCGGACACCGAGCTCGGCGCCTTGTTCGCCGCGGTGTCGCCCGGGGACGACGACAGTGACGCACCGGGCACGGGCGTCACCATCACGTTCCCGCATCCGGAGTCGGTCGACCACCTCGAGTTCTCGTGCTTCGGGGACGGGCACATGAGTGGCTCCTCCACCATCGGGTCGGCAGGCGCCTCGCAGACCCGACCGACAGATCCGATGTCCTGCCGGGACGGTTCACAGCGGATCGACCTTCCGGCGGAGCTGCGTCCCCGGGCGGACAGCGTCTCCTTCAACGGGTTCGGCAGTGACCGCGACAGCGCCTGGTACGTCCGGGGCATCGCCACCGAGCCCGTCGAGGACTGACGTTCCGAGCGCTCAGGACCGCCGGACGTCGTACCGGTGCAGGGTGACGCCGTTGTCGTAGCGCTGCTGCTCGAGCAGGTCGAGCTGCACGAGCGGACGGTGCCCCGAGCGCGGCGGATCGAACAGCGGCCGACCGGCGCCGAGCACCGACGGGTGCGTGAAGAGCATGACCTCGTCGAGCAGCCCGGCATCGAGCAGCTGACTCGCGACGCTCGGCCCGCCCACGCCGATGTCGCCCTCACCGTCGGCACGGATCGCGGCCAGCTCGGTGATCGCGTCGCCGTCGCCACCGATGACCCGGGTGTCGTGATCGGCGGTCGTCCGGGTGCGGGACACCAGGATCTTCGGCTGCGCGGTCCAGATCTCGCCGTACTCGCGCAGGTACTGCGGCATCGACTCGTCGTGCCGGGCATCCGGCCAGAACGGGTCCATCATGTCGCGCACCACCCGGCCCTCGACGGACAGGGTCATCGCGGCGGCGCGGGCGTTGAACTCGCGGTGCAGCGGCTCGTCGATCCGGATCCAGTCGGGTCCGTCCAGGCCGTCGTGCTCGCCGGGGGCCCGTTCGACGAACCCGTCGACGGAGACGTTGATCCAGTAGACGAACCTCGCGGGCATGGCATGACTCCTTCGTCGAGCCGAGCGTACGCTCGCGCACGTCGCCAGGCGACACCCGCAGTCCCTCCAGCAGCACCTCCCTCAACGACGAGAGCAGGTCCGGCATGCGCCGATCGTCCACCGCACTCCTCGCCGTCGTGACGTTCCTCGGCGTCGCGACCACGGGCCTCCAGGCCGGACCAGCGGATGCGTCCGCGGTGCCGGGCGGGACCACCCGGGCAACCACGACCACGACCGTGGCGTCGAGTGCCGCCAGCCGGCACGGCCGCGCGGCACCCAGCCACCAGAACCCGGTCGCGCTCAGCCTGCCGGACGAGCAGACGGCGGCGAGCTGCGCGGACCCGACCGTGATCCACGGAGCCCAACGCGACCGCAACTGGTACCTGTACTGCACCACCGACGCGCTCACTGCGACGGAGCAGAACCCGGACGGGTCGCTGGTGCAGCACGCCGTGCCGACGTACCGGTCGACCGACCTGACCCACTGGACGTACGTGAACGACGCGTTCCCGACGAAGCCCGCCTGGGTGGGTGACGCGAACGGGATCTGGGCGCCGGACGTCGTGTACCGCGCCGGGGACCGTGGCCGGGCGGGCACCTGGTACCTGTACTACGCGGCCTCGGACACCCCGTCGGCAGCGGGACCGAGCGGCGGCGGCTCCGCGGTCGGGGTGGCGACGAGCTCGAGCCCGACCGGCCCGTGGAAGGACTCCGGCCGCCCGGTCGTGGCACCGCAGACCGCACCGAACGGCGACGGAGCACGGTGGGCGTTCGACCCCGAGGTCATCACCGACAAGGGCACGACCTACCTGTACTTCGGCAGCTACTTCGGCGGCGTGAACGTCCGACGCCTCAGCGCCGACGGCCTGCGCTCCGACCCGTCGACCGAACGGCAGATCGCGATCGACAACCGCTACGAGGGTGCGTACCTGATGCGGCACGGCGGCTGGTGGTACTTCATGGGCTCCGCCACGAACTGCTGCAACGGTGCCCTGACCGGCTACGGCGTCTTCGTCGCCCGGTCGCGGAGCCCGCTCGGGCCGTTCACGGACCGCGACGGCGTGGCGATCACGAGCACCCGGGTCGGCGGCACGCCCCTGCTCGCGCAGAACGGCAACCGGTGGGTCGGCACCGGCCACAACACCGTGGTCACCGACTTCGCCGGCCAGGACTGGATCATCTACCACGCGGTCGACCGCGCCGACCCGTACTACGCGGGGCAGCCAACCTACACGAAGCGGCCGGCGCTGATCGACCCGCTCGACTGGCAGGGCGGCTGGCCGGTCGTCCGCGGTGGAGCCGGGCCGTCCGACACGGTGCAGCCAGGGCCGGTCGCGCAGCCGGGGCAACGGCCGACGTACCGGGCGTCGACCGCCCCCGTCGACGTGCCGGGTCGGACGATCCGCGCGCTGTCGACCTCCTTCGACGGTGCCGAGCTGCCGGGGGCGGCGCCCGGAGCGCTGCCCGGAGCGCTGCCGGCCCAGCTCGCCTGGACGCGTGAGCCCGAGCCGTCGACCTGGGCCATCGCTGACGGCACGTTCCGCTGGCAGACGCAGGACGCCGACATCCACCCGCCGGCGACGCCGCTCGCATCGGTGTTGTCCGAACCGGCGCCCCGTGGGGACTACGTGCTCCAGACCACGGTCGGGGTGGACACCCCGGCCAACGGCGACGGTCTCAACTACGTGCAGGGCGGCCTGATCGTGTGGGGTGACGACGGCAACTACGTCCGCCTCACCTCGAACTCGATCTTCAACACCCGCCAGACCGAGTTCGGCAAGCAGGTGTCCGGGCAACCGGCCGGGGCGCCGAGCTACGGCAACATGGTCGTCGGTCCGGTCGGGGACACCACCACGCTCCGGATCGTCCACCGGGAGGTCCGGGGTGAGGACCGGTACACGGCGTACACCAGCCTGGACGGGCGGCACTTCGTCCGGGGCGGGACCTGGACGGCGGACCTCGGCAGGGCACCCCGCGTCGGGCTCATCTCGCTCGGGGGCCCCGGCTTCACCAGCACCTTCGAGGACCTCCGCGTGAGCACGGTCGCGACGCGTCGCTGACGGGGCGGACGGGTGGCGCCGGGATCGCAAGACACCGGTGTTCGCAGGCTGAACCGCGGTCTGCGCGTGTTCGACCCGCGAACACCGGTGTCTTGCAGGCCGCACGGCGGCGCCGCCGCACGGCCCCGTTCAGCCGCGAAACGTCGCCCGTCACCGAGATACCCGTCGGGATGCGAAGATGCATCGTTGGTGCCGGAGCCGAGAACGAGGGTTGGATGATCCCGACGCAGGACCACGACGCGAGCGCGCCGTTGCTCGACGGTCGGTACCGCTTGGAACAAGCGATCGGCCAAGGCGGCATGTCCGTCGTCTACCGGGGTGTGGACGAGAGCCTGCACCGCCCGGTCGCGATCAAGCTCTTCCACGCAGGCATCGTCGACATCGCCCGGCAAGAGGCCGAACTCGGCGTGCTGGCGTCGCTCGAGCACCACAACCTCGTCAGCCTGCTCGACGCCGGAGTCGTCACCGGGCAGGACGGCACCCAGCAGCGCTACATCGTGATGTCGCTCGTCGTCGGGCAGGACCTCGAGGAGCGCCTGGCCGTCGGCCCGCTCGCCTCGCGGCACATCGCCGAGATCGGCTACGACATGGCCGAGGCCCTCGACTACATCCACGCCCACGGCGTCGTGCACCGCGACATCAAGCCGTCGAACATCCTGCTCGTCGACTACGGCAACGGTTCCGACCGGGCCCGCGCGCGCCTGACGGACTTCGGCATCGCGCTCGCCGCCGGCGTCGAACGCCTGACCGCCGACGGCGTGACCACCGGCACCGCCGCGTACCTCAGCCCCGAGCAGGCGCGCGGCGGCGAGGTCGGCCCGCCGAGCGACGTGTACTCGCTCGGCCTCGTGCTGCTGCAGTGCTTCACCCGCCGTCGCGAGTTCCCGGGCTCGCTCGTCGAGTCCGCCGTCGCCCGGCTGTCCCGCGACCCCGTGGTCCCCGAGCCCCTGCCCGAGCACTGGAAGCACCTGCTCCGTGCCATGACCGCGCAGGATCCCGCGGCCCGTCCCCTCGGCGCCGAGCTGGTCACGATGCTCCGCGACGTCGTGATCGCCGAGACCGCCACGAGCGACCACGTGGTCGAGCCGACCGACGAGACGGCACCGGCACCGACGCGCCCCGAGACGGACCGCCCGGCGACCCTCGACACCCTGCCCGACGAGTCGCTGCAGCGCACCACGGCGATGGCGGCCCGGCTCTTCGACGCTCCGATCGCCCTGGTCGAGGTCCTCGACGAGGACCGCGAGTGGTCCCAGTCGTACATCGCCGAGGGCATCGACGAGGCAGCCCGCAGCATCAGCTTCCGCAACGGCTTCGCCCCGGTCCCCGTCCCCGTCGTGATCCCGGACGGCTCCGCGCACCCCGAGATGCGGAACAGCCCCCTGGTCACCGGTCCGCTCGGCATCCGCTTCTACGTCAGCGTCCCGCTCGTCAAGCACGACGGCGCCCCGATCGGGACCCTCGCCGTGCTCGACACCCGTCCGCGGCAGGCCACCGAGGACGACCTCGCGAACCTCCGCGACCTGGCGGCGCTCGCCGTCTCGCAGCTCGAGATCCGTCAGGAGTCCCTGCGCACGACCAGCGACTCGCTGCCGGTCCCACGGGTGGTCGGCGACCACACGGCCTGACGGGAGGCCCGGTGCCAGCCCGCACCGCGCCTCCCGACCGTGCGGTGGTCGCGCCCACCGCCGCGCCCACGCCGTCCGCCGAGCGGTCACGATCCGTCGGCTGACGCGCTCCCGCGCGACGGTCCGTGACCGCACGGCCCCCTGCCAGCGGTGTGTCGTGACCACTCGCGGTGGTGGGGGTTCGCCCGGGGCGGGTGACGCTGCCGAGTGGGCGGAATGCCGGGGTGCGTCCGCGCGCCGACCCGGGTGTTTCGCCCGCTCGGCAGGGGCGCGCTCAGCCGAGGCGGGTCGCGGCGAGGCCGCCGTCCACGTCGATGGTGGCGCCGTGCACGAAGGCCGCCTCGTCGGAGGCCAGCCAGCGCACGGCGAACGCGACGTCGACCGGTCGGACGGGTACGCCGGCCGGGGTGCCCGCCGTCATCTGCGCGAGGACGTCGTGCGAGTCCGCGTTGCCGGGCGTCGCGGTGGCACCGGGCGACACGGTCGACACCCGGACGCCGTGCGGTCCGAACTCGGCGGCCCAGGCGCGGGTCAGCTGCTCGACGGCGGCCTTCGTCGCCGGGTAGAGCGCCGTGAACGGGACGCCGACGCGGGACATCCACGAGCCGATGTTCACGATGACGCCCGAGCCGCGCTCGACCATCGCGGGCGCCAGCGCTCCGACCAGCACGTGGGGTGCGCGGACGTTCGTGGCCCAGAGGGCTTCGGCATCCTCGTCGGGGAGCAGTGCGGTCGGGCCGACCGGGTAGACGCCGGCGTTGTTGACGAGGACGTCGACCCGGCCACCGAGGGCCTTGGCAGCGCGGGCGGCGAGGTCACGGACCGCGTCGGGGTGGCTGTTCAGGTCGCCGATCACGGCCACGGCGGTGCCTCCGGACGCGGTGATGGTGTCCACCACGGCCTGCGTGCGCTCCGGGTCGCGGCCGGCGACCGCGACGGTGGCGCCGGAGGCGGCGAGGACACGGGCGACGGCCTCGCCGATGCCGCTCGACGCGCCGGTCACCAGGGCGGTGCGGCCAGCCAGTCGGTCGTCAGTGGTCAGGGAGTCGAGGAGTGCTTCGTTGTTCTGCATGCTCCGATGCTCGGTCCGACGGACCCGGCGGTGATTGCCCAGGACTCCGGAGTGCTTGCCGGATCCCGCACGGGCACCACTCGCGTCGGACGCCTCGACAGAATGGGCACATGGACGACGTCACCTCGGACCGGCTGGACCGTGCGCTGCAGAGCGTCCTCGCCCACCTCGACGACACGGAGCGCGCCGGACGGCTCGGCCTCCGCCTGGCCCGGGTGGACCGTCCGACCGATCTCGGGTACCAGCGCTACACGCCGTCGGTGTCGGTGGTGCTCGCCGGACGGAAGCGCTCGGTAGTGGGGGATGACGACCAGCTCTGGGGTCGCGAGCGCTTCATCATCACGCCGGTCGACCTGCCCGTGATCGCCGGGGTGGTCGAGGTCGAACCGCCCGCGGGGTTCGTCGCGGTCGTCTGGCAGCTCGACCCCGCGGTGGTCGCCGAGGTCGCGACGGCGATGTCACGTCCGCACCAGGACGAGGCGCCGCCGGCACGACTCGGCAGCTGGACCCCGGCCCTGGCGGACGCGTTCGCCCGACTCGTCGGACTCCTCGATGCTCCGGAGGACATGACGGTCCTCGCCCCGCTCGTCACCCGCGAGGTCGTGCTCCGCCTGCTGCAGACCGACCAGGCACCGCGCATCCTGGCCGCGATCGGCAACCGCGACGGCGACGTCGTCGCAGCGGCCACCGCCCTGCTCACCGACCGGTTGGCGGACCCGTGGTCGGTGGCCGGCCTGGCCGCGGCGGTCCGGACGAGCGAGTCGACACTGTTCGCGCGCTTCCGGCAGGTCACCGGGATGAGCCCGGTGCAGTACCTTCGGCGGTTGCGGCTCGGAGAGGCCCGGCGGCGGATGATCGTGCTCGGTGACACCGCCGCCCAGGCTTCTGTGGCCGTCGGGTACCGGAGCGCCTCGCACTTCTCGCGCGACTACCGCGCGCTGCACGGTCGGCCACCGGCTGCCGACGCCGGTCGGGCCCGCGAGCTGCTCGCGCGGGGCGAGGTCGCGATCGCCTGACCTGCCAGCGCGATCGCCAGACCGACCCGCGCGGTCAGTCGGACGGATGACGCGGACGAGTCCGGGCAAGCCCTACTGTCATCGATGCGGGCGACGACCGTCGCCGCGGAGAGGACCGCTCGTGTTGACGAACGTGTCGGGGGCACACGCCGTGGTGCTCCTCGTGCTGCTGGCGCTCGAGGCCGTGGCGCTGGTGCAGGTCTGGCGCGATGGTCGCCGGACGCAGGTGGTCAAGGTGCTGTGGACGGTGGTCATCCTCGCGCTGCCCGTGATCGGCGTGCTGGGGTGGGCCGTGAACTGGCTGCTCGGCAAGGCTGCGGACGCGCTCCAGCGCCGGAACGCCTGACGCGCGTCAGTCCTCGGTGAGGGCCGCCGCGTAGGCCCGGACGGACCGGTGGTACCGGGGGAGCGTCGGCTCGACGGCCTCGATCGCGACGCGCAGGGCCTCGGCGGCGCGTCCCGCGCTGTGCAGGGCGAGCGCGAGGAACACCTTGGGTGCCGCCCCAGTGGCGGAGTGCTCCGGAGCGTCGCGGAGCATCGTGATGGCCTCGTCGATCCGACCGAGGTTCCGGAGCGTCGAGGCGTGCTGGACGACCATCCTGGCGGCGCGGTCCGGATCGACGGTGTCCAGACCGGCTGCGGTCGCGGCGGCGTACTGCACGTCGGCCTCGGCCTCGTGGCCGCCCGAGTCGAAGGCGCCGCCGAGCTCGAACGCGCCGAGTGCGGGATGCGGAGCGTCGGCGGCGAGGTCGCGCATCCACTCGATCCGCTGCTGATCGTCGATCGTCTCGTCGTCCCACAGCGCCGCGACGCGTGACTCCCAGTCCCCGGTGCTCATCCGGCGAGCGTACCGCCGTCGGTGATCGTCGCGCGGAACGAGCGGACCAGCGGAGCGCCGGGTTGCACGACGGCGGGGGAGTCCCACGCCAGTGCCGAGCCGATCGCCGGGTACTCCTCGGCGCGGACGAACCAGGGGTCGTGGTGGTCGAGGGCCTCGATGCGGATCGTCGCCAGACCGCCGTCGAACTCCGCCGACCAGGTGATCCAGGGGGCGACCGAGCCGTGCACGGCGGCCTCGCCCTCGGCATCGGCGGTCCGGATGACCGCTCCCGTGCACTCGGGGAACCGCCAGAAGAAGCCGCCGTAGCCCGCTCCGGTCCGGCCGTTGCTGCCGGGGCCGCCGAGGTGCACGGGGGAGTCACCGGGGGCCTGGAACGACGACGACCAGGACAGTTCCCACCCGCTGGTGACCGCGCGCCAGCAGAGGGTGCGGTCCTCGCGCAGGATCACCGTGCGGTCCGGGCCCCGCCAGGCGAGCTCCTCGGTGGACATCGTGTCGTGCTGCTCGGCGTGCGCCACCTCGACCGAGCCGTGGTCGTCATGCCACACGTAGCCGGAGCCGCGGACGTAGGTCGGGCCGCCCCAGCAGTTCACGGCGTCGACATCGGGGATCGCGACGCCGACGCCACAGTGCCAGTCGTGGTCGCCGGGGTGGTGCGCGCTGACGACGGTGCCGCCGAGTGTCCGGACCGGGTGCAGGTACGGCCGAGGGGACGACGTGGCGATCGTGCCGGCGCCGCTGCGTTCGACGGCGACCTCGACACCGTCCACGACGAGTGCGCGGATGCCGTCGTCGGTGCTCACGCCACCGACGCTACCCGCGCGTCAGCCGGGCGAGCACGACGCTGTCGAGCACTTCGTGCGGATCACCCTCCGGCGTCGTCGCGGTGCGCGGTCGGACCTCCGCGACCAGGACGTCCCACCGGTCGTCGAGCTGCAGGGCGGCGAGGTCGTCGGCCGGCGCGGGGAACCGGTACTCCCGCAGCTCGGGCGGCAGGTCATCGTGCGGGGGAGCCGCGTGTGCGGTGACGAGCAGGTGCCCACCGGCGGCGACAAAGCCGGCGGCCCGACGCAGGATGTCGGCTCGGGGGATCTCCACCGGCCACGACTGCAGGAACGAGGCCGTCACCAGGTCGAACCGCGCGGCGGTGTCCCACCGGGCGAGGTCCGCGGCGACGAACGCCGTCTGCTCCTGAACCCCGGCGGCGACGGCGGCCCGCGAACCACGCTGGAGCGCCGTCACGGACAGGTCGATGCCCGTCACGTCCCACCCCTGCTCGGCGAGCCACACCACGTCGCCGCCCTCGCCGCAGCCGAGGTCGAGTGCCCGCCCCACCGGCAGCCCCCAGATCACCGAGGCGAGCACGGCGTTCACCCGGCCGGACCAGATGCCGTCGCGCTCGGCGTAGCGGGACTCCCACCACTCCCGGGCGGACGGTGCGGCGGTGGCGTCGTGGTGGGTGTGCATGCTCGTACTCCAGCGCACCTGCCGGGCCGGACCCAAGCGGTGTTGCCGACCCGGCAACACCGCACGGTGCGGGGCGGACGCGACCCGGGCCTCCCGTCCGGCCTGATCGTGAGCACAAGATGTCGGATCGGCTCGACGGACCCGACCATTCCTGCTCACGAAGCGAGCGCGCGCGCGCGAGCGCGCCCCGCTACTCGTCGGCGGGCAGCGGCTCGGCGTGCTCGATGCGGGCGCTCGCCGTGGCCATGTGCGCGTCCATCGCGCGCTGCACGGCGGGCACGTCGCGGGCGCGCAACGCCTCGAAGACGGCGCGGTGCTCGTGGAACGCGGCCTCGGTCGCTTGCCGGGTCTGCACGCGCCGCGCGACCCAGACGCTCAGCATCGAGCGCAGGCTCTGCAGCAGATCGGCGAGCACGTCGTTGCCCGACGCCCGCGCCAGCAGGACGTGGAACCGGACGTCGGCGTCGATGAAGGCCTGCGGGTCGTCGAGCGTCGCCTCCTGCCGGACCAGGTACTCGCCGAGTTCGGTGATCTGCTCGTCGGTGGCGCGCTGCGCGGCGAGGATCGCGGCCGTGCGCTCCAGCGAGGACCGGATCTCGAGCAGCTCGCGGGTGCGGTTCGACGCGAGCATGAGCCCCCACGACAGGGTCGTCGGGAGTAGGTCCGAGGTGCCTCCGCGCAGGTAGGTGCCCGAGCCGGGGCGGATCTGCACGATGCCCAGGATCTCGAGGGCGGCGAGGGCCTCACGGACGGCCGAACGTCCGACGCCGAGCCGCTCGGACAGGATCCGCTCCGAGGGCAGGCGTGAGCCGGGGGCCAGCTCGCCGGCGGTGAGCAGCGAGACGAGCTGTCGGGCGACCACCGAGGCGGGGGACCCGACGGGCACCGACTCGAGCTCGAGTCGGATGTTGAGGGGGTCGTCCGGGCTGAACGCGGGCATGGACTGAGCGTACCGGTCGGTCAACCGGTTGCGGCGGGAGCAGTGCCAGCGCGGCGAGCGGCGGGGAGCGGACAGCGCGGAGCGCGCGGAATGGTCAACCGGTTGACAAGTTGCCCGACCGCGACGCACACTGGATCAGGCGCACCGATGCGCCCGCTCCCGATCCGCGCAGCAGCACGGAACGTCCCGGCGAAGCCGACCGGAACATCCCAGCGCAGCGGCCAGGACCATCCCGGCGCAGCCGCCAGGACCATCCCGGCGCAGCCGCCAGGACGGGAGTCGTACCACCCCCACCGAGCAGGAGTCATCGTGGACATCCCCGCCACGCGAGGCATCCCCACCTCGGTCGTCGAGAAGACGGCCATCCGCAAGATCGCGATCCGCATCGTGCCGTTCGTGGCACTGATGTTCTTCATCAACTTCCTCGACCGCACCGCGATCTCCTTCGCCGCCCCCAACGGCATGGAGGCCGACCTCGGCCTGACCGCCGCCCAGTTCGGCTTCGCGTCCGGTGTGTTCTTCATCGGCTACCTCGTGCTCGAGGTGCCGTCCAACCTGGCGCTGCACAAGTTCGGCGCCCGGATCTGGCTCGCCCGCATCATGATCACGTGGGGCATCGTGTCCCTGCTCTTCACGTGGGTGCAGAACTACCCGCAGCTCGTCGGCCTGCGCTTCCTGCTCGGCATCGCCGAGGCCGGCTTCTTCCCCGGCGCGATCCTGTTCCTGTCGACGTGGGTCCCGGCCAGGCACCGCGGCAAGATGCTCGCGCTGTTCTACCTGGCGCAGCCGCTCACGAGCGTCATCGGTTCCCCGCTCGCCGGCTGGCTGATGACCCACGAGGGGATCCTCGGCGGCCTGGCCGGATGGCGCTTCATGTTCCTCTGCGTCTCGATCCCGGCGATCATCGTCGGTGTCCTGTGCCTCTTCGTCCTCAAGGACAAGCCGTCGCAGGCGAAGTGGCTCGACGAGGACGAGAAGGTCTGGCTGGAGACGACGCTCGCTGCCGAGAGCGCCGCGAAGGGCGGCGGGGACGGCCACGGCAAGGGCGGGCTGCGTGCGGCCTTCGGCTCCGGCCGCGTCTGGATGCTCGCCGCGGTGTACTTCGGCTTCATCTACGGCCTCTACGCGCTCAGCTTCTTCCTGCCGACGATCATCGACGGCTTCCAGGAGCAGTTCGGCACCACGTTCGACCTGTTCCAGAAGGGCCTCATCACGGCCATCCCGTACGTGCCCGCCGCGGTGGTCCTGTACTTCTGGTCGCGTGACGCCTTCCGTCGTGGCGTCCGGGTCTGGCACATCGCCGTCCCGGCCCTGGTCGGTGGCCTGAGCATCCCGGTCGCGCTCTACATGAACAGCCCGGCCGCCACCGTCGCGGTCATCGCGATCACCGCGTGTGCGATCTTCGCGGCCCTGCCGAACTTCTGGACGGTCCCCACGCAGTTCCTGACCGGTGCCGCCGCAGCCGCAGGGGTCGCCCTCATCAACACCGTCGGCAACCTCGGCGGATTCGCCGCCCCGTACATCACGGGTGCGGTCAGCGAGTGGACCGGCGGGTACCAGGTGCCGATGTTCATCGTCGGGTTCTTCATGGTGCTGTCGAGCGTGCTGATGTTCGTGCTCGGCCGGAACACGAAGCGCAACGAAGCAGCTGCCGCGGCGTCCGAAGCTGACACCGCGGTCGCCGCCACGGACGGACCGACCGCCATCGCGAAGGAGGCAGGCGCATGACCCGCCTGTTCAACGACCCGACGGACTTCGCCGACGAGATGGTCGACGGCTTCGTCGCCGCCAACCGCGCCCGGGTCCGCAAGGTGCACGGCGGGGTCGCCCGCTCGACCACCAGCCCCGAGGGCACCGTCGCGCTGGTCGTCGGCGGTGGCTCAGGCCACTACCCGGCCTTCGGTGGACTCGTCGGGCACGGCCTGGCGGCCGGTGCCGCGATGGGCAATCTCTTCGCCAGCCCGAGCGCCCAGCAGGTCACCGCGGTCGCGAAGGCGTCCGAGCACGGCGGCGGCGTGCTGCTGAGCTACGGCAACTACGCCGGCGACGTTCTGAACTTCGACGCCGCGGCACGGGCTCTCGAGGCGCAGGGCATCGACGTCCGCACGGTCCGCGTGACCGACGACGTCGCGTCCGCGCCCGCCGACCAGGCACACAAGCGCCGCGGCATCGCGGGGGACCTCTGCGTGTTCAAGGTGGCCGGCGCGGCCGCTGAGCGCGGCGACGACCTCGACGCGGTCACCGCGATCGCGACCCGCGCCAACGACCGCACCCGCAGCTTCGGCGTCGCGTTCTCGGGCTGCTCCCTGCCCGGCGCCGACGAGCCGCTCTTCACCGTCCCCGAGGGGCGCATGGCGATCGGCATGGGCATCCACGGCGAACGCGGCATCGCCGAGGCCGACGTCCCCACCGCGGACGGTCTGGCCGACCTGCTCGTCGACAAGCTCCTCACCGAGCGACCCGACGACACCGGCACCGACACCGGCACCGGCACCGCAACAGCACCCGCCGACCCCCGCGTCGTCCCCATCCTCAACGGCCTCGGCTCGGTCAAGTACGAGGAACTCTTCGTCGTCTTCGGCGCCGTCCAGCGGAAGCTCACCGACGCCGGCATCGTCGTCGTGGAGCCCGAGGTCGGCGAAGTCGTCACCAGCTTCGACATGGCCGGCGTCTCGCTCACCCTGTTCTGGCTCGACGACGAGCTCGAGGAGCTCTGGGCCGCCCCCGCCGACGCCCCCGCCTACCGCAAGGGCGGTGCCGTCCCGCAGCAGCCCGTGCCGGTCGAGGTGCTCGAAGCCGGCGTCGTCGTGCTCGTCACGCCCGGCACCGAGGAATCCCAGGCCTCGGCCGCCCGCGTCGCGGCCGCGATCACCGCGATCCGCGCCACGATCGACGACCACGCCGACGAACTCGGCCGCATCGACGCCGTCGCCGGGGACGGCGACCACGGCATCGGCATGCAGCGCGGCTCCACCGCCGCCGACCGTGCGGCACAGGACGCCGCCGCCCGTGGCGCCGGCGCCGGTTCGGTCCTCGCGATCGCCGGCGACGCCTGGTCCGACAAGGCCGGTGGGACGTCCGGTGCGATCTGGGGCGCCGCCCTGGAGGCACTGGGTCGCGTCCTCGGCGACGACGAACGCCCGTCGGCCGCCACCGTCCAGAGCGCGGTGCGCGCCGTCACCGAAGCCGTCCTTGCGTTCGGCGCTGTGCCCGGCGACAAGACGATGGTCGACGCGCTCGTGCCGTTCGACCAGGTCTTCGCCGCCCGGGTCGACGCCGGCGACGCACTCGTCGACGCCTGGTCGGCCGCCTCGGCTGCCGCACAGACCGCGGCGGACGCCACAGCCGACCTGTTGCCCCGGATGGGCCGCGCCCGCACCCACGGCGAGGACGCCGTGGGCACCCCGGACGCCGGCGCGATCTCCTTCGCGCTCATCACCGCCGCGGTCCTGGCGACCATCGCCGTCCCCGCCTGACCCCCACCACGAAAGGCACACCCGCATGAGTGAGCAGCAGTTCCGCATCGTCGTCGGTTCGGACGACGCCGGCTTCGACTACAAGGAGGTCATCAAGGCCGACCTGGCGAAGGACCCCCGCGTGGCCTCCGTGGTCGACGTGGGCGTGGATGCCGACGGTCACACCGCCTACCCGCACGTCGCCGTCGATGCCGCCCGTCTGGTGGCGAACGGCGAGGCCGACCGCGCGATCCTGATCTGCGGCACCGGCCTCGGTGTCGCGATCGCGGCGAACAAGGTCCCCGGCATCCGCGCCGTGACCGCGCACGACTCGTTCTCGGTCGAGCGGTCGATCCTGTCGAACGACGCCCAGGTCCTCTGCATGGGGCAGCGCGTCGTCGGGGTCGAGGTCGCGCGCCGGATGGCGAAGGAGTGGCTCGGCTACACCTTCGACCAGACGAGCGCGAGCGCGTCGAAGGTCCAGGCCATCTGCGCCTACGACGGCTCCGCCCCGGTCGGGACCGACGCCTGATGCCCGCGACCACGGCGGCCGCTCCGGTGACGATCGGGGTGTCGCTCAAGATGTACTTCTCGCACGCCCGGACGCTCGAGTGGACGGCCGCCGTGGCCGACATCGCCCGGAGCCATCCGGCGGTCCGGTCCGGCGTGGTCGAGCTCTTCGTCATCCCGACTTTCCCCGCGCTCGTCCCGGTGCGTGCGGTGATCGGGGACGCCCCCGTGACGCTCGGCGCGCAGGACCTGGCGTGGGCGGACAGCGGCGCGTTCACCGGCGAGGTCTCCGGTGCCGAACTCCGTGAGATCGGGGTCGACCTCGTCGAGATCGCACATGCCGAGCGACGCGAACTCTTCCACGAGACGGACCACGAGATCGCCGGCAAGGTACAGGCGGCGTACCGCAACCACCTGCGGCCCCTGATCTGCATCGGCGAGACCGAGCGCGCCGCCGACGGCGACCCCGCGGCGGCGATCGCCGAGGTCACCACGCAGCTCGACCGCTTCACCGCCACCGCGATCGCCGACGGCATCGCCGGACCGCTCATCGCCGCGTACGAACCGGTGTGGGCGATCGGCGCCCCGCAGCCCGCGCCCGACGAGCACATCGTCGCGGTCCTGGCCGGCATCGAGCAGCACCTGGCGAACCGGCCGGAGCTCGCCGGCTCCGTCGCGATCTACGGCGGCAGTGCCGGTCCGGGCCTGCTGACCCGCGGTGCCGGACGCATCGGCGGCCTGTTCCTCGGCCGCTTCGCCCACGACCCGGAGGCGATCCGCACGATCCTCGACGAAGTCGAGGCGCTGGCTGCGACTCAGGACGGAGCACCGGCATGACCTCCCTGCTCGGCCTCTCCACCTACGCCTACTTCTGGCGCATGTCCGACCGCGTCCCGTCGCCGATGTCCCTCGACGACGCCCTGCGCGACGCCGCCTCGCACGACGGCGTCGACCTGTTCCAGATCTGCGACCACCTGCCGCTCGACACCGCGACCGACGAGCGCCTGGCCTCGATCCGGTCCCTGGCAGCCGACCTCGGTCTCACGCTCGAGGTCGGCACCCGCGGCACCCGGCCGGAGCACCTCGCCCGGTACCTGCACGTCGCGCAGCAGCTCGGCGCGACCCTCGTGCGGAGCATGTGGACGAGCGGCGACGACCAGCCCGACGCGGCCGAGACCGAACGACGCCTGCGGCAGGCGCTCCCCGCCTACGAGCGCGCGGGCGTGACCCTCGCGCTGGAGACCTACGAGGTCGTCGCCACCGCCGACCTCGTCGCCGTCGTCCAGGCGATCGGCTCCGACCACCTCGGCATCTGCCTCGACCCGGCGAACACCGTCGCCCGGCTCGAACACCCGGCCGACGTCGTGGCGATGACCGCCCCGCACGTCGTCAACTGGCACGTCAAGGACTCCGCCTTCACCCGATCACCGGGCTGGGTCGGGTTCCAGTACACCGGCGTCCCGATCGGCACCGGGGTCCTCGACCACGACGCCGTCCGTGCCGCGGTCGAGCCGGACACCCGGGGGATCAACCGCGTCATCGAGTTCTGGCTGCCGTGGCAGGACGAGCACGCCGGCGCCGAACCCCTGCCGGGGGAGACCCCCGCACAGACCACCACCCGCATCGAAGCGGCGTGGACCGAACACACCATCGAGTACATCAGGAGCAAGGAATCATGACCGACACCGTCACCACCACCCACACCGTCGCTGCCGGATCCGGCACGGCCGACGTCACCGTCGCCGTGATCGGTGCCGGCGGCAAGATGGGCACCCGCGTCTCGAACAACTTCGCGAAGAGCGAGTACACGACCTTGTACAGCGAGGCCTCGCCCGCCGGCCAGGAGCGCATCCAGGCCCTCGGCCGCGAGATCACCGACAGCCTCGACGCCGCGAAGGCCGCCGACGTCGTCATCCTCGCCGTCCCGGACGTCCTGCTCGGCACCATCTCGGAGCAGCTCGTCCCCGTCATGAAGTCGGGCGCCAGCATCCTGACGCTCGACCCCGCAGCCGCCTACGCCGGTCTGCTGGCGAAGCGCGAGGACATCCACTACGCCGTGGCGCACCCGTGCCACCCGTCGGTGTTCCTCGAGCGCACCACCAAGGCCGAGTGGGACGACACCTTCGGTGGCATCGCCGCGCCGCAGGAGGTCATCGCGGCCTTCGACGCCTCGGAGTCGCTCGGCGACGAGGGCGACCGCGCCAAGGCCGTCGCCGAGGCCGTCATCACCACGATGTACGCCCCGGTCATCCAGGTGCACTGGGTCACGGTGAAGCAGCTCGCCGTGCTCGAGCCGACCCTGGTCGAGACCATCGCCTGCATGATCGGCGACTTCCTCAACGACGCCCTCGAAGAAACGGTCACCGGTGTCGGCGTGCCCCGCGAGGCCGCCCGCGCCATGCTCTACGGCCACACCTGGATCGCGCTGACGAACGGCCTGCGCGGCTCGAACCCGTTCTCCGACGCCTGCCACATCGCGATGGGCTACGGCCGCGAGAAGCTCATCAAGGAGGACTGGAAGCAGGTCTTCGACGACAGCGAGCTCGACTCGGTCATCGCGAAGATGCTCAAGATCGACGCCGTCCGGCGCTGAGCCGCACCGCCACCGACCACCGCGCCGACCCGTCAGCGCACCCGGACCGGAACGCCCCGCCGACCCCCTTCCGGCGGGGCGTTCCCCGTGCCGTCGGCGGCCACGAACCCGCGCGGCCCCCACGCCTCGGCCAGCGTGATCGAGGCCACGCCCGGCACCGTCAGCGCCCGCACCGCGTCGGCGAACCACCGCTCGGCGGCCGGCGTGTGCTGCGCCGGGTCGGTCGCGTCCGGAACGGTCTCCGGCCCGTACCCGTGCTCGACGGTCGCGTCCGTCACGACCGGGGTCGGCGCCGTCGCCACCGCGTTGAACCGTGGCCGCAGCGTCACCGGTCCGACGTGCAGCGCCCTGCCGGCGGCCAGCCTGGAGGCACTGCTCACCACCCAGCGCTGCATCCGGATCGACTCGGTCACCTGTTCGGGCGACCGGTCGTGCATCTGCGGCGTCACGCTGCAGGCCAGGGGGCCGTCCCAGCCCGAGAACACCGCGATCGAGCGGTTCAGCTCGGTGAAGTGGGCCCGGGTGCCTGCGACGACCTCCAGCGCGCCGACCGCTGCCACCGCTTCGCCCAGTGCCCGCTGCAGCGCCGGCGTCGTCACGTGTGACACCGGGTCGAACGCCCCGACGCGAGCCACCGGCCCGCCCTCGAGCACCGCGTCGATCGCCGCGCGCAGCAGTGCCGGGTCGTCGGTGACGAACCGGACGTCCAGGGGAGCGCCACCCGCGTCACGCCGGGCCGAGGCGAGCACCGCCTCGACGTTCGGGGCCCCGAGGACCGGTTCGACCAGGATCGGGAACCCGCGGAGCAGGTCCGCGTCGCCCGGGCGCGCCGCGACCGGCGCCGAACCCGCGAGCAGCTGGAGCGTCGGCGGCGTCGTGACCGCGGCACCGGGACCCGGCCCGTCGAGCGCCGCGAGGTCCGGGGCGGAGGAGGCCGCGCCTCCCGACCGGGTGCCCGGAACACCTGCCGGACCGGCCGCCGGCGCACGCAGGGTGAGCCCCTGCCGGACCGTCGCCACCGGCGTGATCGCGACCGGGAACGGCTCGGCGAGCGGCGTCGAGTACGTCTTGAACGAGGCGTCGGTCCAGTTGCGCTGGTCCTCCATCTCGAACACGTCGCCGGTCAGGTCGAGTGACAGCGCGGTCGCGCCCACCGACCAGTCGAGCCCGGCGACGTCGACGGCCGGCTGGTGCGGCGCGATCCAGAACGGGAACGCGGTCGCGGTGGTGTCACCGGACGGATGCCGCACCGTGAGCGGCTGCCCGGCCTGGGTCGGCGGGTGCAGGACGACGAGCCCGATGCGGTTGCGGCGGAAGGCCCGCTTGACCGTCCCGACCGCGGCGACCCGCAGGGTGTCGTCGTCGAGCGTGACGTCGAGGACGGTGCGCACGACCTCGACGCCGTCGTACCGTGCGCTGGCCTCGATGCGGATGCTGCCCTCGTCGCCGTCCACCGTGCGTGTGCGCACCGTGTCGTCGGCGGTGCGCCAGTCGTGGTCGCGGACGACGAACCGGACGGCACGCAGGACGAGCACGCCCCGGAACGTGACGTCGGCGAGTTCGGCTCCGCGCAGGGCCAGACGCCAGGGCCCGACGGACACGATCTCGTCGTTCGACGTCGCAGTCATGGTGCATGCCTAGCACCGGTCAACCGGTTGGGCAATGATGGGGGCGACGGAGCAGTGCTGCTCCGAGGACGGAGTCCCACATGACCGCACGACTCGACGGCCGGACCGCACTCGTCACGGGAGCGGGGTCCGGCATCGGCCGCGCGATCGCCGACCGCTTCGTGGCCGAGGGGGCCTCCGTCGTCTACGCCGACCGCGACGCCGAAGCGGCCGCCGGTGCCGCCGCCGCAGCCGGCGGGACCGCGGTCGGCCTGACGATGGACATCGCCGACGAGGCGAGCGTGGCCGCAGGGTTCGCCGACCTGGCCGAGCGTGGTGCGACCCCCGACGTGGTGGTCGCGAACGCCGGTGTGCAGCTGTTCGGCCACGACGCGAAGGTCGCCGACCTGTCGCTCGAGGCCTGGGACCGCACGGTCGCGGTCAACCTCACCGGCACGTTCCTGACGATCAAGCACGCCGTCCGGGCGATGCTCGCGAACGGCACCGGCGGGTCGGTCATCGCCACCGGGTCGCCCACCGGCCTGAACGGTGAGGGCGCCGACTTCGCGGCGTACTCCTCGACCAAGGGCGGCATCCACGCACTCGTCCGGGCGACCGCGATGGCCTACGCGCGGGACGGGATCCGGGTGAACACGGTCGTGCCGGGCTACACCGAGACCGGCCTCGTGTCGGCGATCTCCGGCGACCCCGAGGCCCGTGCGGCGATCGTCGCCCGCACCCCGCTCGGTCGTCCGGGCACCCCCGACGACGTCACCGGGATCATGGTCTACCTGGCCAGCCCGGAGTCGTCCTACGCCACCGGGGCGGAGTTCCGTGTCGACGGCGGCATGACGAGCCTCTGACCCGGCGCACGGCCCGCCCGTCCTGCGAAAGCGACAGTGTTCCACCGAACGTTCGCCGCACACTGTCGCTCTGACGGGTCAGTCGCCGCAGCGGTGACGAGGTCTGTCGCTTCCACGGACACGTCCCGCCCGCCGCCGAACCCGCCACACCGCCCTGGAGGCCCGGCGCGGCCCCGTCAGCCCGTCTCGCGCCCGGCGAGCAGCGCGCCCAGGGCTGCGGCACCGCCCGCAGCGTCGGGCACGGTCACCATCCGCGCCTGCCCGCCGCGGAGCCGCGCGACCAGCCCCGGCCCGGACCGCACGACGTAGGCGACCCCGCGGCCCGAGATGCGGTAGCCCCAGCCGCCCCACTGACCCGGGGACACCTGCTCCCAGCCGCACGACTCGATGCGGTCCAGCGGGACGCGCATGAGGGGGATCCTCGTCCAGGTGGACGTGAGCCGCATGCCGCGACGGTCGACGGTGAGCTCCACCCGCGCCAGCACCAGCACAGCGAGCCCCGCGAGCACCATCGCCAGGCCGGAGACGACCGCCGTCGTCACCCCGGCCGATGCCGTCCAGACGGCGGTGCCGACGCCGAGCACCACGACGACTACCCCGAGCACCGCGAACCACCGGCTGCCGACGCGTGCGCGCCAGGCGACGCGGGTGTCGGGCCCGACCGCCAGGGGAGCGACCTCGTGGGCCGGCACGGGTGCAGCGACCCGGAACAGTGCGAGCACGGGGACGGCGGCGACCACCACGGCGACGAGCAGGAACGGGACCGTCCACCAGGGGGACAGGGTGCCGTCGCCGGCCGTGTTCGTCCACGCGAGCACGACCCAGGCCGAGCCGAGGGTCCCGGCCAGCAGGTTCGCGACGAGCAGCACCGTGGCTGCCGTCCGCCTGTCGCGCCAGTGCAGCGCGGAGAACGCGAGTACGACGGCCACCAGTGCCACCGCCAGGGTGACCCAGAAGGCCGTCCACGGTGATCCCCAGCCGTCGGCGGTGCCGTCCGTCCGGAAGTGGATCGCGATCCGCGCGGGCATGGTGGAGGCCGCGAGGACCGCGGTGAGCACCAGTCCCACCGCGACCAGGAGCCCTGGTGCCGTCACGGCCAGCCGTGTGCCCGTGGTCATCGGTCGAGTCGTCATCGTGCCCCCTTGATCATCGTGAACAGGTCGTCGAGCGAGACACCCAGGGTGTCCGCCTGGTCACGCAGCTCGTCGACGAGCGTGCGCAACCGGTCGAACGAGGCGTTGCCCGATCGCAGGACCGTCGCACCGCGGCCGCGCCGCAACTCGATCAGTCCGTCGTCCTGCAGCAGCGCGTAGGCGCGCAGGACGGTGTGCATGTTGATGTCGACCGAGGCGGCGAGGTCCCGCGCAGCGGGCAGCCGCTCGCCGTTCCGGAGCTCGCCGCGGGCGATCGCATGGCGGATCTGGGTGGCGACCTGCTCTGCCAGGGTCGCTCGCGCCTGCGGGTCGACGGTGATCAACATGTTCGCATTCTATGCGAACAATCCGGCATCGCACCAGGGCTGGTCCACCCGTTCGGAACCCGTTTGGCCGCGGAACGCAGCACGTGGTTCCGCGGCTCCCGGCACGCGTACCGTCCGTCTCGATGACCGAATCACCCACCACCACCGCCCCGTCGAACTACGAGTCCGCCGACGGTGTGGACCCCCTGCACGTCACCACCTACCGACAGGTCCGCAAGGCCGCCCGCCGCGGACACGCGCTGCCCGGCGACGCCGGAGAGCCGTCCCTCGCCGACCTCGTGAACGCCCGGAAGAACGGCACCGCCGAGTCCCGCTGACGCAAGCTCACGACCAGGTCTCGACCAGGTCTCGATCGGGACACGACGACGCGAACGGCACGACGGCGCTGCCACGATGACGTCCATGGTCTCCTTCCGGTACGCACTGCCCCTCGTCGTCGTGAGCGCGGTCCTCGTGTCCGGCTCGCTCGCCGGTTGCTCGGCCGATACCGATACCCACGCCGACGCAGCGGCGCGGTCGACGTCGACCCCGAAGCCGACCTCGGAGACCTCGGACGCCCAGCCCGTGCGCGGTGCGACGGACCCGATGGAAGAGGACCGGAGTGCTGCGGCGATCTGCGGCCAGATCAGTGCGCTGACGACGATCTCGCTGAACGCGACGGTCGGCCGCAGCCAGGGCGACCTCTCCGAGGCGCAGTACCAGGCACTGATCGCCGCGGAACGCTTCGGCTACGAGCACCTGTCGAGCAGCGACGAGGAGCTCGACGACGCGATCGACTACGCCCACGAGTACCTCGACGCGCACCCCGCACCGAAGTCCGGGCCGGCGCTCGAGATGACCCCCGAATGGGAACTCGTCGGGCGGACCCTGATCACCGCGTGCCGGGGTGCCGGGTCGAACGTCGTGGGCACCGCCCAGTACGGCGGCTGACGACCCGGATCAGGGCCCCGTGACCGCCGTCACGAGCGCGTCGAGCGCGCGGTCGAGCTCCGGCATCGTCACGGCGCCGTAGCCGAACACGATGCCCGGCGGCGTGCTGCCCGGCGCGAGCCCGTACTCCTCGAGCGACGCGACGAGCACCCCGGCGTCCGCCAACCGACGCGCGATCTCCGCCCCGGTGGTCGGACCCGACCACGCGACCACCGCGTGCAGTCCGCCGTTCAGGGCACGGGCCTCCAGGCCGGCGACGTCGCCGAGCCGAGCCGCGATCCGGGCCCGGCGGTACGTGTAGTCGCGACGCACTCGACCCAGGTGCCGCCGCAGCGCACCCGTCCGCAGCAGGTGCACGAGCGCGGCCTGCACCGGTTCGGCGACGACCGCATCACGAGCCCGACGGGCGGCGAGCACCGCCTCCGTCACCGGGGAACCCGTCGCTGCGACCGTCGGCAGCACGACGTACGCGCAGCGCAGCCGGGGGTCGAGCGTCTTCGAGAAGCCGCCGACGTGCAGCACCACGCCCTCGGCGTCGAGTGCGGCCAGCGCGGGCACGGGCGCGCCGCGGTGCCGGAACTCGGAGTCGTAGTCGTCCTCCACCACCACGGTGCCGGTGGTGGCGGCCCAGCTGAGCAGCCGCCGGCGCCGGGCGACGGGCATCACCGACCCGAGCGGGTACTGGTGCGTCGGGGTGACCAGGACGGCGTCGACCGGTCCGGCGGCCTCGAGCGCGTCGAGGTCGAGGCCGTCCTCGCCGACCGGGACGCCCACCAGGGACCCACCAGCGCTCGTGATCGCACGGTGTCCGGTGCGGTAGCCGGGGTCCTCGACGGCGACGACGGGAGCGCGACCCAGCAGCCCCCGCAGCGCCTCGGTGACGAGCGACAGCGCCTCCGAGGTCCCCGCGGTCACGAGCACCCGGTCGACCGACGTCGTGAACCCGCGGGTCAGGCCGAGCTGGGCGACGACCTGTGCGCGAAGGTCGGGGGAGCCGAGGGGCTCTGCGATCGCGTTCCGGAGCGGGGCCGAGGCCGCTGCGCGCCAGGCTGCCCGCCAGTCCCGCTGTGGGATGGCGGTGACCGCGGGGATGCCCGGACGGCAGTCGATGAGCGGAGCGGACGGCGGAGCGGCCGCGACGCCGGCTGCGTCGACCGCGCCGGCCGCGCCGGAGCCGGCGGTGTCCGTGCCGACGGCCGACGGCGCACCCGTGGTCCGACCGTGCAGGTCCGCCGCGACCCGCGCGAGGGCACCGTGCCGCGTCCGCAGGTACCCCTCGCCGTCGAGCTGCTCGTACGCCGCGACGACGGTGCCCCGGGCCACCCCGAGCTCCGCCGCCAGCGCCCGCGTCGAGGGCAGCGCATCGCCCTCGCGCAGGGTGCCGTCGTGCACCATCCCGCGCACGCGTGCCACCACCTCGGACACCTTGCTCGACTGGTCCACCGTGATCGCCCCGATCTGGTCCAGGCACCGGACCACTGGTGACCCTAGCGTGGCGACATGCCCACCTCGAGCCCCGAACCAGAACCGAGCATCGACGGCCCCTCGCTCCGCGTCCGCCGTCTGCGCGACCGCCAACTCGACGACCCCGCCGTCCTGCACGCGATCCTCGCCGAGGCCCACCTCGCCCACGTCGGCATCGTCCGCGGCGGCCACCCCGTCGTCCTGCCGTTCCTCTGCGCCGTCGGGGACCTCGGGGACGGTCCCGTCCTGCTGCTGCACGGCTCGACCGGTGGAGGGCTGTTCCTCGACGCCGGGGCCGAGGGTGTCCCGGTCGCCGCCACGGTCACCCACCTGGACGGCCTCGTCTTCGCACGCTCCACCAACGACAGCTCGGCGAACTACCGCAGCGCGATGATCGCCGGGCGCGCGACCGTGGTGCCGACCGAGCTGCGCGCCGAAGCCCTCTGGCAGGTGGCGGACCACCTCATGCCGGGCCGCCGAGCCGAGGTGCGAGAGATGACCGCGAAGGAGGTCCGCGCCACCCAGGTCCTCCAGCTGCCCCTCGACCGCGCGAGCGTCAAGGTCCGCGCCCACGGTGTCGGCGAGGACCCGGCCGACGGTGAGGACCACTCCGTCTGGGCGGGCGTCCTGCCACTCGCGGTCCGCGCCGGTGTCCCGATCCCGGGGGACATCTCGGGGGACAGCCCGGTGGACGCGTCGGTCGTCGCGCTGTCGGCTCGCCTCGACCGCCTGGCGGCCGACCGGGAGGCCCGGATCGCCGCCGTCATGCGGGTCACGCCGGTCTGAGCCCGGGTCCACCGCCGCGGGCCGCCTCCGGAACGCCCGTGCGCGTCGTCGGAGTGGCCTGCGAGCGGTGCTCGTTCCTGTGACCAGCTGCAGGAACACTCCGGCGCTGCCCAGCCGCGAGCACCGTCGTGACCAATACGTTACTTTCCGGACCGCCGAGTGGTCCCGACCCGGAAGGACCCATGGGACGCCACACCCTGCCTGCAGCAGCCGACGACCGTCAGCCCGCGCGAACGCACACGCACCCCGCGGTCGACCCCGCGCCGCTGACGCCGAACGCGCAGGAGTCCCGCCCCCCTGGTCGACGCTCGGCCCTCGGCCCCGCGGCCGCCCGCTCCACCTTCGTCGAGCACCCGAAGCCGGCCCGGACCGTGCGGATGCAGCCGCGTCCCGCCCCCGTCGCGTCGTCGGCCGGCCATGCGGTGCTGAGCCGGACCGCCACCCTGCGTGCCGAGCGCGCCGTCGACCCGCGGCACATCCGTCGTTCCGCGAACGCGAAGCGCGCCGCGATCCTGCTCGCCCCCGCGATCGCAGTGACCTCGAGCCTGACGCTCGCCCTGCCCGCGAACGCCGACACCCTGCCCGCGGACACCCGCTCGGGCACGACCACGGCGCAGGCCGCCCAGACCTTCACGGTGGCGCACGACGTCCAGGTCCCCGTCGTCTCCACCGACGGCATGACCACGACGACGACGATCGTGTCGTACCCGACGCTCGACCTCCGCTTCGGGGTGACGACCGCGCAGGCACAGTCCGCGTTGTCCGCCGCACTCTCGGCCGGCGGCGACCGGGCCACGATCGTGCAGACCGCCCTGCAGTACATGGGGGACCCGTACGTCGAGGGCGGCGCGAGCCACGAGGGCATCGACTGCTCCGGGCTCACGATGGTCGCGTACCAGGCGGTGGGGATCCAGCTCGTGCACTACGTGCCGACGCAGGACGCCGTCGCCACCACGATCCCGGAGTCCGAGGCGCTGCCGGGCGACCTCGTCGTGTACGACGACGAGGACCACGTCGGCCTGTACCTCGGCCAGGGACTCGTGCTGCAGGCACCGCACCCGGGCGAGGTCGTCGACATCGTCCCGATGTACTCGGCGGCGCACCACTTCGCGCGCGTCCTGCCCGCCGGCAGCTGACCCGACCAGCCGTGGTGCGGCCGTGGTGGTGACCAGCAGGACCACCCGGACGGGGCGTCCCCACCGATCACGGGCCTCCCGTATCCTGGAGTGATGGCTTCCGACACCCGCACCCCGTTCGAACAGCAGCAGTCTGCTCGTCCGCAGGTGCGCCCGCGCACCGAGGGCTGGAAGCAGGCCACCGACACCGACGGTCGCCCGCTCCTGCAGTTCGCGTCCCCGAAGCGTGGCAAGCCGCCCGTGCACCTGGCCGACCTGACGGCCGAGGAACGCGAGGCCCGCGTGAAGGAACTCGGCCTGCCCGGGTTCCGCGCCAAGCAGCTCGCGACCCACTACTTCCAGCACTACACGTCCGACCCGGCCAAGATGACCGACCTGCCCGCCGCCCAGCGGGAGCAGCTCGTCGCCGGGATGCTGCCGCCGCTCCTCACCGAGACCCGGCGGCTGGCGACGGACAACGGCGACACGATCAAGTTCCTCTGGAAGCTGCACGACGGCGCCCTGGTCGAGTCGGTCCTCATGCGCTACCCGGGCCGCATCACCCTGTGCGTCTCGTCCCAGGCCGGCTGCGGCATGAACTGCCCGTTCTGTGCCACCGGCCAGGCGGGACTGACCCGCAACATGTCGACCGCCGAGATCATCGAGCAGATCGTCCGGGCCAACGCCGCGATCGCCGCCGGTGAGCTCGGGGGCGATCCCCGCAAGGGCGGCAACGACCGCGTCGACGCCGAGCGCGTGACGAACATCGTGTTCATGGGCATGGGGGAGCCGCTCGCGAACTACAAGCGGGTGATGGACGCCGTGCGGTTGATGGTCGCACCGCAGCCGAACGGTCTCGGCATGAGTGCCCGCGGCATCACGGTGTCGACCGTCGGACTGGTGCCGGCGATGCTCAAGCTCGCGGACGAAGGGATCCCGCTCACCTTCGCGCTGTCCCTGCACGCACCCGACGACGAGCTCCGCGACGAGCTCATCCCGGTGAACTCGCGCTGGAAGGCCGACGAGGCGATCGACGCCGCCCACAACTACTACGTCAAGACGGGTCGTCGTGTCTCGATCGAGTACGCGCTCATCAAGGACATGAACGACCACGCCTGGCGAGCCGACCTGCTCGCCGAGAAGCTCAACAAGCGCGGCAAGGGGTGGGTGCACGTCAACCCGATCCCGCTCAACCCGACGCCGGGCTCCGTGTGGACCTCTTCCGAGGTGCACGTGCAGGACGAGTTCGTCCGCCGACTCAACGCCGCCGGCATCCCGACGACCCTGCGCGACACCCGCGGCAAGGAGATCGACGGGGCGTGCGGCCAGTTGGCCGCGGCCGAGTAGGTCGGTTGGGTCCGGTCCGCCCCGTCAGCGGGTTCGGTTCGTTCGGGAGGCACGGTGCGGGTTCGCACCGTGCCTTCCGTCGTTCCCGGGGGCGCGCCCACCCCGTCGATCCCCGGAAACCCGGGGGACACGTGCCGTTCACCCGACAGCGACACGCCCGGGAGGGACGACGGTTGGCAGGGCCCCCAGGGCCTGTGTAGAGTAATCACTCGTTGCCGCTAAGGCGGAGAACGGAACGGCCGAGACGGTCACAGGGTGCAAGCCCTGGATGCGCAGTCCGGACGGGGTCCCGCTCAGGCAACATCCCCCCGAAGAAGTCGAAGCAATTCGACGTGTCTGACGGTGGAACAAGACGAATGCCTCTCTGGCGGAACCTGTGATGGGTCGAGCGGGGAGTGCGTC